>NZ_LWFE01001433.1:0-16338 GCF_001635675.1 Oleiphilus sp. HI0061
CCATCCGCTAGACGAATAATACGTGCCATTTGATATGCATCAGATAAGAAGAAGTCTTGGCTTAAACCTGCTGCGCCATGTATCTGAATCGCTCGATCAATTACCGTACAGGCCATTTGTGGCGCAACGATCTTGATCATGGCGATCAGGTCTTTTGCCCCTTTGTTGCCGTGTGAGTCCATTTTTGCAGCCGCTTTTAAGGTAAGCAAGCGCGCTTGTTCGATCTCGCAGTAGGACTTGGCAATGTCTTCACGCACCGAACCCTGCTTGCTCAGTGGCTTACCAAATACGACACGTTCTTCAGCTCTGACACACATTAACTCAAGTGCACGCTGTGCGGCTCCGATTAAACGCATGCAGTGGTGAATTCTACCGGGGCCTAAACGCCCTTGAGCAATTTCAAATCCACGCCCCTCACCTAGCAGTATATTCTCGGCAGGTACACGCACATTTTCGAATAAAATTTCTGCGTGACCTTCTGGCGCATCGTCATTACCGAATACTTGCATCGGTCGAACGACGGTGACACCCGGCGTGTTCATCGGTACGAGTATCATTGATTGTTGTAGGTGACGATTTTCGTTGTCCGGGTCTGTTTTGCCCATCACGATGAGTATTTCGCAACGCGGATCACACGCACCCGAGATATACCATTTACGACCATTAATGACGTAGTCTTCGCCGTCACGCGTAATAAGAGTCTGAATATTTGTTGCATCAGAGGAGGCTACATCGGGCTCAGTCATGGCAAAAGCAGAGCGAATCTCGCCTTCAAGCAAAGGTTGTAGCCATTTTTCTTTTTGCGCTTCAGTACCATAACGAACGAGTACTTCCATATTGCCTGTGTCGGGGGCGCTGCAATTAAATATTTCACTGGCAAAACGTGTCCGCCCCATGACTTCAGCCAGAGGCGCATATTCCAGGTTGCTTAAACCGTAGCCATAATCACTATCAGGCAAAAACAAATTCCATAAGCCCTGCTCTTTTGCGAGCGCTTTTAAGTCTTCAATTTGCTGAGGAATCTGCCACCTATCTTCGGCATTTTCGATAGTCTCTTTTATCTCTTGCTCAATTGGGTACAAATATTTTTCCAGAAAACTTGCCACTTCCTGAGTCAGATCTAGTACCTTCTGCGAGTATTCGAAATTCATATTTCACCTTTGTTATTGAGCATATTGACATCAAGCCAACTTATCTTGGATGAAGGCATTATAGGCAGCAAAGAAAACATCATTGAAGTTTATTTACTTTATTTATAAATATAACTATCAGTGATACTTACAACTTATTCACTTGTCTAGACCCAGATCAACTCAACACTCCATTATTTATATTAGTATTTACTAATAAAGAGTTTTATTTGGAGATATTCAATGCAGAAATTCCTATTCAACTGCCTAGGGTTGAGCTTTAAGGTTTTCTTAGCCTTAGCACTAAGCCTATCGATTGCAGGCTGTAATGGCGGCTCAAGTAACTCTTCAGGTACAACACCAGGAGATGAAACAGATATCTCCGGGGTCATTGAGTTGCCTGAGAGCTCACCTCTTCAAGAAGATAAGCTCTCAATAGAAGTTGATGACGCCTCATACCCTGTTGACTCTAAACAAAGAGTGTCACTCCCTACTCTAGGCGAATCACCAGCCAATGCGTATCTAATGCTTCCGCAAAGAGAAAGTGATGAATGGCCAAGCGTCTACATGCTTTCTACCCTATTACCCGGAGAGGAAAATACTCGTATCGACAGCGAAGGAACCGCAATCTCCCTGGTCATGCAAGCAATCCCTCAGGAGCTTTTACTAAACGCAGGAAGCGCAAGCGAAGTCAAACAAAGCGTTAGAAACAACTCCCTAGCGTTTATTGATAAATTTGAAACAATGATCGAAGCGAACCCTTATACTTTGCACCTCCACAATTTGAACAATGTCTATGACGAGATCTATCTTGGCGCAGTGCAGAGCAGTCTGGATGCCCTTAAAGCCTTAATGCCAACGCAGGATATTGAACTGGCCATCTCACGCACAAGCACAAACACAAACACAAACTATCGCTCGACTTCTTACGATGGCCCAAGCGATATGGATCTGCACGTAGTCTATGACGACCCAGCCCATACTCTGCTGGGCTTGTCTGTTAAACCAGAAAAAGAAAACAATCGTATTGCCTCGTACATAACCCTGGACAATGATACGAGCCTCTATGTTCGCCCCAGGATTTTTGATCTGGTGTCCGGTGGGGAATGGTATAGTGCCGACTTACCCGTAGGCATTATTAGTAAAGCTTTTGATGAACACTTGCTCGATCCGCAGCAAGGATTCTGGGGTGCCTATCAATCTAATGAACAATCCTTCGAAGTTGAGCATCGCGATGTGGTGGTAGATTTTGTCACCGCAGGAATTACAGGCATCGAGTTCGATGGCTACACCGAAAGTACCACCTTTGCACTTCAACTAAGAACGATATATTCGAAGGTACTCCTTCCAAGCATCAATACGGTGTTTAGCGTTAAGGACGTTGCTATCCAACCTGTTTTTGGCGTGCTCTATAATTCTGGCTTGTTTGATAAAGCCGCGCCCGCCCTATATCAATGGGAGCTTCTTGAAGCCTTAGGCATCGTCTTAGACGAAATGACATCGGGGCTGAATCCTACAAACCCTATTGCGGGATCTTGGCCAAACCCCGTCATAAATGAAATTCTTAGCTTAACAGCTAACGCAGCATTACAAGTTAATTCAGAACAGTTTGCGAAAATGGGGCTCACACTGATATCGCTCAAGGCAACCATTGCCATTTGGGCTGCAGATATGCTTGCCGTAGTAAATGATGCGAGGCATATTCCAAGCACCGTTTCGGCGACTGTTAATTTCCCGATTGATCTGCTTAGCATGACGCCTTTAGCCATTAGCCGTCGTGATGGTGGTGTTATTGAAACAGAAGAAGTCACCCTAAGCGGCTTTGGCTTAAAAACACTAGATCATGTAGATGGCCGACATATTCCGGAAATCGTTCTAAGCGCTAAGAACGGTGAAGGTGAACTTGTTGATAGCGCCAAGTTTTATCCTTCTAATGCGCTGAACACCAACGACCCAGGAACGGAAATTAAATTCGAAGTATTCGGTCAATGGCTAAATGCCGACAGCAACGTCGATACAATTGAAGTTTCAATTGATCATATCTATACCAGTCGCAATCTAATAGGCATGAACAATGTCTATGAAATTACCGTTCCACCTGTAAGTGATCAAGCCAGTTTTACGATTCAAGTGGGCGCTATGGTTATTACTTCAATCGACCAAGAACGGGTTCAAGGTAACGATGAGCTGATCTTAAGTGTTTCAGGCATGACAACTAACATCGACGACTACACCGTCTACTTCAGGACGCATACGGGTAGCATTGTCCACGCTGCAATTCATTCTCTGTCTCAGGGAAGCTTAGCGTTAAGATTACCTTCGCACGAAAATATGGAGGTGGGTCCAATTAGCGTTTATATCGAAAATACCGAAGGTATTCGAAGTAACGAAGTAGCGCTTACGTTTATCCCGGAAAAAGTAGAATTTATATCCAACGGTATGAATGAGTTTGGTCAATTAGAACTAGCAATGACTCAAGCACAAGGCCTACCAGATATCCGCTATGTGTTGAATGGTTCAGCGCCAGAATACAACTACTCGGCACCGATTTCGGTTTCTGATGGCACCACGGTGACCGCTTATGTAATACAAAGGGTTGATGGCCAGGACTATGCATCAGAAGAATCTGAATTTACCCATTCGACCTGCCCTATTGCTGATATTCCTCAATCCAATAGCCCTAGTTGCCCATCCACCTACGATATCGAACTCGGCAGCTCGAATACTTTTAATCAGGCTATTACGATGGCCAATGAAAGTGATCCCAACTCGTATACTTCTTGCTCATACGGTCATGGCGCAAACTACTATGAAGACCCGGGAATACTTGACCGAGAGCAGTTCTACGTCAATGCCCAGCTGCATGGATTAAGTCGATATTGGCATGAAAATGGGCAGATCTCTTCTCAAGGCTATTATAAGGAGGGAAATTCTCATGGTCTGTCCGAAGCCTGGTATGACAATGGCATCAGAATGTCACAAAATTATACTTACAACGGCGAATACTGCGGAGCCCAGACAAGTTGGTATGAAAGTGGTCAAAAAGAATCCGAAGACTATTATGCTGATGGCGAGAAACACGGCCTCTCAAGCGATTGGTATGAAAATGGGAATAAGGAATTTGAAGCGCACTTCGCGAATGGCAGTTACCATGGCACGCTAAAACGATGGAACGAAGATGGTACACTACTTTACTGCTGGAACTACGTTAATGGGACAAGAGGCGACAGCTGCGCGCCTTAAAGTGCTAGCTAGATTGATTCGCACCTTCAGGCTAATTTAGCCTGAAGGTGCTTTAGTGACATCATCACCTATAGCTGCTTAAATACATGCCTGAACAACAACTTCTTGTTTGAGTTTAATAATCTATGCAGCTTCAAAAAATTGACCTAAACCTGTTCATTGTTTTTGATGTAATTTACCGAGAACGAAATCTGACTAAGGCTGCTGAGTCCCTTCATATCACTCAACCCGCTGTCAGTAACTCGCTAAGTCGTCTACGCCGTGTTTTTGATGACCCACTATTTGTAAGACAATCAGGTCACATGGTACCTACACCATTGGCTGACAACATAATATCCAGAGTACGTGCGGCCCTGGCCGGGCTGGAGAGCAGCATCACCGAGCATGATGACTTTAATCCGGAAACCTCTGATAAGAAGTTCTCGTTCGCGATGAACGACACCTCTGAGTCTTACCTGCTGCCAATATTGATGTCTTATTTGCAAGAACATGCACCCGGCATTTCAATTGAGAGCTTTCCTGTCGCACGTTCAGAACTATCGAGAGAGTTTGCCACGGGGCAGTTAGATTTTGCGCTCGACGTTCCTTTGGTTAACGATCCACAACTTGTGAATGAGTCTCTCGCCCAAGACCGTTTTGTCTGTGTCGCTAGCCACGATCACCCATCGCTAGACGGTAAAAGCCTAACACTCGAGCAATACCTTTCTTCGCCGCACATTCATATATCCAGCCGCCGACGGGGTCAGGGCTATATTGACCTGCACTTGAATCGACAGGGCCTACAACGGGATATTCGCTTACGAGTCCAGCACTCTAGGGCTGCTCCACCAATCGCGGCACAGACCAATATGCTGCTAACAATCCCTGAAACCCTGGCGAAAGATCACAAACTAGCGATCTACGACTTGCCCTTTGAATTACCTGATGTAGATTGGCATTTATACTGGCACAGCAATTACAGCCAGGATAAAGCACACCAATGGATGAGAAGCGTCATTATTGATATCTTTAATCAAGAAATAAGCTGAGTACATGTTTGATGAAACGCATTTTTTCGCATTCAAACTCATTATTAGTCTTCAACCTTCGCAACATCCTGGGTAATCATAATATCAATTGCGAAGTTCGGAATGATGGCCTGACATCGACAGCGGGTGAAACACCTCCGACAGAGGTGTGGGCTGAGCTTTGGGTCTCGAAAGAAAGGGATTATGAGCAAGCAGAAAAAATCATTGAAGAAGCGGTACACGGCGACCCCAAAGCGACTTCATGGTTTTGTGAGCATTGCTCTGAAGATAATGCTCCCGCGTTTGAATTATGCTGGAAGTGCGGTAGAGAACGCGCTATATAACTTAGGCTCCTGAAAACCTTTTAGCTAAGCACTTAATTTTATTAATTAATACCTTTCGAACTAAGCTTTATGCGCCATATTTCAAACCAGCTCTGCTATGTGAATAAATGCAATATAAACCGCATTTTCCTGGCTACATTTCATACAAACACTACAATTAGATAGTATTAGACCCCGGTCTATAGGCAGACCTATTGCCGCCTACATTCTATTTCTTTTTTATTATGACGATCACCCTTAGTACCTGTTGCTAATACGATGAGGTACGTAGTTAAGGAGAAAGCTCATGACAGTTCGTTCCGGTGAAGGTGATAAAAGCTGGTTCCACAGCAATCGTTTTACTCATGTTAATGATTCCTGGTTTTTCACGACGCGAGAAATGACCGAGGAAGGCCCCTTCCACTCTCGACAAGAAGCAGAAAGTGCTTTGGTGTTATACATCAGGCACGTAAATGATTCGTTTTTCAAAAATAGTGGCTAGCGTTACATTGATCTAACTTTCAAACTGGGATAATTGCGCCATTGCCTGTTTTGATACTGCATTTTGAAAGGTACTAGACCAGCCTAACAAGTATGCAGGAAGCCCGATCGCCTGACGAGACCAACGCCAAAAGTTGAAGTCATCGTGATGCTGGTAAATCAATCCATCTTTAAAGGTAATGTTTGCCTTAATCTTATTATTTACCTTTCGACCCGTTTTAGAAAACAAGTAATTTGCTTCCCAGTTCACTTCACCTTGTGTGTCGTTCACCTTAGCCACATTAAAACTAAGGTCGAAGTCTTTTGCGCGCGTGCAGAGCATTTTCCACATAAGCCCTACTTCTGCTCCCGATAAGGTAAAAGCCGGGTCTTTGAAGGTCGCCTCTGGGTGGTAGCATGAAGTCATTGTTTCCCAATCAAGCTTTTGAAAAGCCGTGTAAAAGCGTTCTAATAATTCTTGCTGTTGATTCATTTCTGCTCTCCTGCTCAATTCATATCATTTACATAATGATAGCGAGCACTTAGACTACTTGTAAGATGACTGATATGACATTATTAAACGACTAATAAGACAAATAAAAAGAATACCTTTTGCATTGGGATTTATGTTCACCCTAGCTCCCCTGTTTCTTCAGTCGCTGGGCTGTGGGATATTTTTTCTGTGTGTTCACAGTTGCTTGCAAACGATATTCAGTTAACAACAAGCCTAGTGGGCCCGTCTCATTCAAGTATTAATAGTAGTACACCTATTCGTATTAGCCCTACAGAAGACATTGGTCAGAAGCATTATGACTTGGTCATCATCGCGCCCCTCGGCCCTGTCCCGACTAATGGCTTTGATTTTGATGACGCGCTAATTCAGTGGCTAGTAGACAGCCAGCGAAAAAGAGGCGCAGTGGCGTCAGTATGTACCGGCGCATTTCTTGTGGCGGCGACAGGTTTGCTTGATCAGCGTCGCGCAACCACACACTGGAAGTATGCCTCCCAGTTTCGACAACAATTCCCGCTTGTTGATTTACAGATTGATAGCATGCTGACTCATGATGGAACATTATTCTGCTCAGGCGGCGCCTACGCATTTCAAGACCTCTGCCTTTATTTAATTGAAACGTTTTTTAGTCGCTCGCTCGCCGAAGCTTGCTCCAGATTACTGATGATTGATTTGTCTGAGAGATCGCAGCTAAGGTTTGCCGGTATACAAGCTTTGAAAGAACACAGTGATGAACACATTATTGGTATTCAAAACTGGATGGAAGATCATTTGGATAGCTTCGATAGTATCGAAGAGCTAGCAAACCGCTTTAACATGAGCAGCCGAAACCAGGTGCGGCGCTTTAAAACCGCTACCGATGAAACGCCATCTAGCTATTTACAAAAGCTTCGCATAGAGAAAGCAAAGCATCTGCTTCAAACAGGGAGTCAAAATATAGAGGCCATCGCAGGTAACGTTGGCTATCAGGATATTCAGTATTTCAGAACGCTTTTTAAAAAGCTCTGCGGTCAAACACCAAAACAATTTAGACAAAGTAAACTAAAACGCTAATACCTATAGTCCGTCGAGTGCAACAATTCTGTTTTTGATCTCTTCAGGAATGGCATGTTTACAGTTATTGTTATAATCGTAAAAAACGATTATTCCCTCACCTTCTGCCGCAATTCTGCCAGTATTATGGCTCATAACGTAGTACTTCATGGTAAAGCGATCTTCTGAAATTTCGCACACTCGCGTTGCCACGGAGATATTGTCAGGGTAGCTTAAAGGCGCTTTATAGCGGCACTGAGTAGAGGCCAGTATTGGGCCAATACCAGAGCGTTTCATTTCTTCATTATTACCCAGTCGGTCAAAATAGGCAATTCGCGCACTTTCGAAGTATTTAAAATAGACGACATTATTAACGTGCTGAAAGGCATCCATTTCACCCCAGGCTACTGGCGTATCTATCGAAACCTGACACTGCTCAAACACTTCGCTCATTACTACCTCTTCGCATTGTATTTATCAAATCATGGTATAAATGAGTGTAGAGCTTAACGACAAACAAACACATTCACAAAACCTATACCGAAAATAACATTCATAAGCCTGAGTAATTATTAACTTTTGCGGGGAAATCCCATACAATATGTGCGCGAAAATATAAGGGTGGTCTAAACTCAATAGATTTCGATCTAGAGGCTAAGATCTAGCAATAAAGACATCTGACCACCAGCCTAAGCTAAAGTGAACCTTAGAAATCAAAAAGTCACAAGAGCGGGCCATAATAAGGGAAAGATAGCTGTGGACACATTCCACACTAAATTTAAGCAGACGCACTGCTGAGAATAAGCGCCCAATGGGGAGCTTGCATAGTGAATAAACAGGAACACCTGATCAGTTCACTGGAAAGCCATGCTCCGTTGGACACCGATGAAACTACTTGCATCCAATGGCGTATTAAGTAGTTTTTTGATAGTCATTACTAAAACTTTGAGTGAGAGATTCGTATGAGTTTGTATTCAGAATACCTAGAAGAAATTGAGGTTCGTAAAAAGGACCTAGGTTTGAACCCTAAGCCAATTGATAGCGCAGATTTGTTATCAGAGATCATCGCTCAAATTAAAGACACGGGTAACGAGCACCGCGAAGCGTCTTTAAACTTCTTTATCTACAACACGCTTCCAGGTACAACTCCTGCGGCAGGCGTTAAAGCAGCATTCCTAAAAGACATCGTTCTAGGTAATGAAACTGTTGCTGAGATCTCGCCTGAGTTCGCTCTTGAGCAACTTTCTCACATGAAAGGTGGCCCTTCTGTTGAAGCACTTCTAGACATCGCTCTTTCTGACGACGCACAAGCTGCAGCAGCGGGTGAAGTTCTTAAGTCTCAAGTATTCCTATATGACGCTGATACAGCTCGTCTAGCTGAAGCATTTAAAGCAGGCAACGCGATTGCTAAAGAGATCCTAGAAAGCTACTCAAAAGCTGAGTTCTTCACAAAGCTTGACGATATCCCAGAGAAAATCGACGTTGTTACTTACATCGCGGCTGAAGGCGACATCTCTACTGACCTTCTTTCTCCTGGTAACCAATCTCACTCTCGTGCAGACCGTGAGCTACATGGCCAGTGCATGATCACGCCTGAAGCACAACAAGAAATCGTTGAGCTAGGTAAAAAGCACCCTAACGCTAAAGTGATGCTAATCGCTGAGAAAGGAACGATGGGTGTTGGTTCTTCACGTATGTCTGGTGTTAACAACGTTGCACTGTGGGCTGGTGAGAAGACTTCTCCATACATTCCATTCATCAACAACCGTCCGGTAGTTGCAGGTACTAACGGTATCGCACCTATCTTCCTAACGACTGTTGGTGTAACCGGTGGTATCGGTCTTGACCTTAAAAACTGGGTTAAGAAAACTGACGCAAACGGTGAAGTTGTTCGTGATGCAAACGGCGACCCAGTATTGGAAGAAGCATACTCTGTTGCAACAGGTACGGTTCTAACAATCGATACTAAAGCTAAGAAGCTATACAACGGTAGCGAAGAATTGTCAGACGTTTCTGATGCCTTCACGCCACAAAAAGTTGAATTCATGAAAGCTGGCGGCTCTTACGCGGTAACTTTCGGTAAGAAGCTACAAACATTTGCTGCTGAAACGCTAGGCGTTGAAGCACCAGTTGTTTACGCTGCTTCTAAAGAAATCTCTAACGAAGGCCAAGGCCTAACTGCAGTTGAAAAGATCTTCAACCGCAACGCTGTTGGTGTTACTTCTAAGACTCCACTACACACGGGTTCTGACGTTCGCGTTAAAGTGAACATCGTAGGTTCTCAGGACACGACTGGTCCTATGACTTGTCAGGAACTAGAAGCAATGGCTGCTTCGACTATCTCTCCAAGTGTTGATGGTGCTTTCCAGTCTGGTTGTCACACAGCTTCTGTATGGGACAACAAAGCTAAGGCTAACACGCCTAAGCTAATGGCATTCATGAACGCGTTCGGCGTAATCACTGCACGTGACCCGAAAGGCGTTTACCACTCAATGACTGACGTAATCCACAAAGTATTGAACGACATCACTGTTGATGACCGTGCAATCATCATTGGTGGTGACTCTCACACGCGTATGTCTAAGGGTGTCGCATTCGGTGCTGACTCTGGTACGGTTGCAATCGCACTTGCGACGGGCGAAGCAGCAATGCCTATCCCTGAGTCTGTAAAAGTAACCTTTAAAGGTTCTATGAAGCCTCACATGGACTTCCGTGACATCGTACACGCAACGCAAGCACAAATGCTTAAGAAGTTCTCTGGCGAAAACGTTTTCCAAGGTCGTGTAATCGAAGTACAAATCGGTACTCTACTTGCTGACCAAGCGTTCACCTTCACTGACTGGACTGCAGAGATGAAAGCGAAAGCGTCTATCTGTATCTCTACAGACGAAACGCTCATCAGCTCTCTAGAGTTGGCTAAGTCTCGTATCCAGATCATGATCGACAAAGGTATGGATAACGAAGCGAACATGCTACAAGGTCTTATCGATCTAGCTGACAAGCGTATCGCTGGTATCAAATCTGGTGAAGAGCCTGCACTTGCTCCAGACGACAACGCTAAGTACTACGCCGAGTTGGTTGTTGACCTAGATGCGATCGAAGAGCCAATGATTGCTGACCCAGACGTAAACAACGAAGACGTATCTAAGCGTTACACGCACGATGTTATCCGTCCTACTTCATACTACGATGGCCGTCAGGTTGACCTTGGCTTCGTTGGTTCTTGTATGGTTCACAAAGGCGATATGCAAATCATCGCTGCGATGCTTCGCAACCTAGAGAAGAAAGGCCCGATCACGTTTAACGCGCCACTCGTTGTTGCACCACCAACGTACAACATCGTTGATGAGCTAAAAGCTGAAGGCGATTGGGATATCCTATCTAAGTACGCTGGCTTCACGTTTGACGATGACAATCCAAAAGAAGCGGCTCGTACTTCATACGAGAACATCCTTTACCTAGAGCGTCCTGGATGTAACCTATGTATGGGTAACCAAGAGAAAGCGGCTCCTGGTGATACAGTGCTAGCGACTTCAACTCGTCTATTCCAAGGCCGTGTTGTAGAAGACTCTGCTGAGAAGAAAGGTGAATCACTACTTGGTTCTACGCCAATGGTTGTTCTATCAACTATTCTTGGCCGATTCCCATCATTGGAAGAGTACAAAGAAGCTGTTGAAGGTATTAACCTGACTTCTTTCGCTCCACCAGCTGAAGATTTGGCCGTGCCGGTTAAAATCGTTGGATAAGGTGGATTAAGACTTGGTCTTAATCATAAAAAAGCCCGGTCATTGACCGGGCTTTTTGCTTTCTATGTAGCTCTAAACAGAGTCTCTACTGGCTATTTAGCCATTGTACCAATACTTTATTTTACTAAATTATCACTTCTGGCAAGTAAGGAAAATCACTCAAGGGGCGCTTATCCATTCTTCTGTCATCGGTATGACGCCTATCAAAAGGTCCTAGACTTTCTAGACTGGGCATCAAGCTGTCTCTTCGACTACTGACCCGACGATCCAAGCTAAGGTCATACCCTACTTTGCCCGCCATGACTTTTCGTTTTTTGCCAATATTTTTACTTACAGTTCTCTTTCTGCTTGAAGTGTACATTTACCACCTCCTCGCTTCCGGGTGAGAAGCGCTAAGCTATTCACCTATTAGTCTACGCCTAAATTCGACACCCCATTAAATTGTTTTGTCATAGTAATTCTGTGTTCATAGTTTTGAGTTATTAGTGAAGCCAGCGCGGCCGAAGGATCTGCCTACAGAAGTCGACTTACCTCGTGCCCGTAGGCAGAGGGTTCCACCCCTCGCTGATCAACCCCGTGCTAGCCCTCGTGCAAGCCGTAGAAGGATCTACCTAAATGAGTAATGTACTGCTTGAATCAAGTACTCCCCCGCTAAAAAAAAGGCCGAGCAGTGGATCACTGATCGGCCTTTGCATTCCCTTTAGACTATGCGCTAGAAGTCTTCCCAGTCATCATCATCGTTTGAGTTATCACCACTGTATTTGATCACCTGATCTTCTGTCGGAGCAATACCGGTATCCATCGGCACCGAAGTCGTTTGCTGTGGAGCTTGGCTGACAGAACGAGTCGGTGCAGGCGCTGATGTAGGTGCTGAAGCAGGCGCGCTAAATATTGCGGCCTGGTGATTCCCCACTCTGAAGAAGCTAACCATCTGATTCAAGGCTGATGCTTGCTCACTCAAAGCCTCACTAGAGGCACTTGCCTCTTCAACCAAGGCTGCGTTTTGCTGGGTCATATCATCCATTTGCATGACTGCTTGGTTAATCTGCCCAATACCATCATTCTGCTCGGCTGCTGCCGTGGCAATTTCTTCTACTCTTACAGCAACCTCTTCAACTGACTTCACGATATCCGCAAGTGTCTGGCCAGAATCATTTACAAGCTGAGAGCCCGTTTCAACCTTATTGACGCTTTCACGAATCAGGTCTTTGATCTCTTTCGCTGCCGTCGCAGAACGTTGAGATAAGGTTCTAACCTCACCTGCCACCACTGCAAATCCTCGACCATGCTCACCCGCTCTAGCGGCCTCAACGGCTGCGTTAAGCGCTAGCAAGTTAGTCTGGAACGCAATCTCATCAATGACACCAATAATGTCGTTAATCTTATGACTCGAAGCGAGTATTTCTTTCATTGCTCCCACTGCGCCATGAACAACCTCACCACCTGCAACCGCTTTCAATTTAGCGTCGCTAGTGACTGTATTTGCCTGTGAAGCATTCCCGGCACTTTCTTTAACCGTGCTGGTAATCTCTTCCATGCTCGCTGCAGTTTCTTCAAGAGAACTCGCCTGAGACTCTGTGCGCGCACTTAGATCAGCGTTACCTTGCGATATTTCGTTCGCGGCTTCGTGAACCATCGACGTGGATTCACGAATCTGCGTAATGATCTCGGTAAGTTTGGTCACCGTCGCATTCACATCTGTCTTAACCTTACCGAAAGATCCTCGGTATTCACTGCTAATTGTCTTGGTCAAATCACCCTCTGATAATGCAGACAGAACTTCACCCACATCAGCTAAGAAGGAGTCTGCACTTCCAACAGTCTGGTTCAAACCTTCTGCTAACTTAGCAAAGAAGCCTGTTTTACCTTCAGGGTCCAGACGCTTGGACAGATCACCATTTGCCGCCGCAAAAACAAGTCGGTCGATTTCTTGTTCGATAGCGACTTCGTTAGTTCGGTCAGCCCACTCAACAACCGTACCAATACGTTCGTTATCGTCGTTTGTAATAGGGTTCACAACCAAGTCCATATTACGGCCACCAATATTCAGACTTGCCGAATACTCACTCGTCAGGCTCTCTAACAATTGTTTCTGATGCGAGGGGTTCTTATGGAAGACATCAATACTGCTTCCTAACAAGGTATTGACGTTGAAATTACCCAGGTCTTTTTGAATGTCACTTTCTGCATTTCGCAAGGTCGATATCACTGCATCATTCATGTAGATAATATCGCGGTCGGCATTGGCCACCATGACATTTGCCGAAACACTATCCAAGGCTTGCTTGATACGCGCATTATCATTAGCGACACTACGCTCTTTAGCCAATCGTTTTAGCTCTTCAGTTTGATCATCCCACTCTACGACCGTACCAATGCGCTCACCCTCATCATTAACAATCGGGTTAACAACAAGGTTTAGATTACGACCACCCACCACAATATCTGCAGAGTATTCAGCAGTCATCCGTTCTATCATGCCACGCTGGTGCGCTGGATTATTATGGAATATGTCTATATTACTGCCAATAATCTTATCAACAGCAAAATTGCTTAGCTCTGCTTGAATATCCTTCTCGGCATTGCGCAAAGTATCAACAACCGCATCATTCATATAAATAATATTAAGCTGGTCATCTGCAACCATAACGTTTGCAGAAACGCTATCAAGCGCCTGCTTCATACGTGCATTTTCGTTGGCTATGCGACGCTCTTCTTCCGTGCGTTTCAGCTCTTCAGTGATATCGTTCCATTCAATTACTGTTCCTAAACGCTCGCTTTGGTCATTAATCACCGGCGTTGCCATTAGGTCAAACACTCTTCCGCCCGTTTTCATTCGACTCTTCTGCGTGCCGTTAAGGTTTTCTATCACCGCACGCTGATGACTTGGATCTTTATACAAAACATCTGCACTTGCGCCTAACAAGTTATCCGCATCAAAGTTTGGTAAATCACTCCGTAAGTCTGCTTCAGCGTCTTTGAACATCTTCTGAACCGACGCGTTCAGATAGATAATATCCATGCGGTCATCTGCCAACATGACATTGGTATTACAGACATCAAGGGCTTGCTTAATTCGGCTACCTGAATTCGCAATCGCGATCGCTTCTTCTACTTCAAAGCCCATTTTTATCTGCATCGATTTAAGTGAGCACATCAAGGCCGTTAATTCATTATTGCCGCTGACATGGATGTCTTCACGGTAATTGCCACTTGCGATTTCACCAAAGTTGGCCAGACACTGATTAATCGAACGAAGAATATTTCGTGATAAAGCAAAACCCAAAATTAAAGTCATCAAAATCGCAATAGTAGTTAAGGCACTTATAATATAGAACTGTGCTTGCATGCCTTCTACACGTTCAGTTAATAACTCTTCAAGCAAGTTTGCACTTTCATCGTACAATTCAAATGCTTTGTTAATACCTCTCGTTCCCTCAGCGAAGAAAGACTTTGCATCCATTGAAGATATCGCCAGGTCACCTTGTCTAATGTGGTCGACAGAAGAAATAAATCCACCAATAATACGCTCAACATCAGCCGCAAGTGAGCCTAGCCTCTGTTTAACTCTTTGCTCCGCACTAGCACCAGAGTTATAAGAAGTTAGCAGACCTTTGTAATTGACATCAACACCGACTTTCAATTCAGTCAATCGATTTAGTTGGGCCTGCCCAATTTCCTGATTAGCAATGACACCTGAGCCCAAGCCTCTAGCCTGGCCCATATTTTCGACCAAGGCTGGAATCTTGTTGACCACCAAGTCCATGCTATAGAAACTGCCTAACTCAGGATCAAGTATTAGGTTCGAGGTATCGCCAGCGTGAATTATCAGGTTTAGCACATCACTAATAAGGTCAGAGTGGCGAGAAAAACTGGCTTTAGCCTCAAGGCTAAATGCTATTCCCTTCAAACTGTCCCACTTGCTTTGAATCGCTTTGAACTTGCTAGAAGCTTGTAACTTTTCTCCTAATCTGGCGTCAACTTCTTTAGCCTCATCAAACAAATCGTTTATCTTTTGCCTTACAGACAATATTTTGGGTTCAAAAGACGCGTCACCATTCAGATAAGCGTTTGTCATACCACGGTGTTGTGGAATAAACTGGAGTAGCTGTCTCATCGGTCGAATATATTCGACGCCGACGAGCTCCTGTTTAGAGAACTCTATTTGATCATATTGCTGAGCCAAGGTATTCACGACCAAAGCACTCAACATTAAGAGTACTGCACCCAGAAACATAAACTGCTGAGTGAGTTTAATATTGCTTAACTTAGGAAGGTGTTGAGTAAATCCCGACTTAACAACGTTACCACCATCTAGTGCTATTTCGCCATTTTTAAGGGCCACATAAGCACCTTCTGCTGCAGTAATTTCCTCACGACTGGGAATGGAGCGAACCGACATATATTCAACAACTTTGCCGTCTTCCCAGATAGGCGTCACATTTGCCTTTACCCAATAAAAGTCACCGTTCTTACATCGATTCTTAACGATTCCCGTCCAGGGTCGCCCCTTCTTCATCGTATCCCATAGATCCTTAAACGCTTCGGGCGGCATATCCGGGTGCCTGACGACATTGTGATTCTTTCCGACCAACTCCTGTTCAGAAAAGCCACTGATCGCGATAAACGCCTCATTGACGTATGTAGTGATACCTTTGAGATTGGTTTTTGAGACCAAGGTCTGACCTTCGGTCATCATGACTTCATTGTCAGTCACCGGCATATTGATCTTCATAGAGACACCCTAAGTATTTTTTAAGCGCGTTATTTTTAGATAGTGTGTAGTGAGCAAGCTATAGACTAGTTATCGTCATGTCGGCCCATTTCCTTGAATGAATCTGTCTATTTTGGGGTGAATTGCTTATT
>NZ_LWFE01001434.1:0-1528 GCF_001635675.1 Oleiphilus sp. HI0061
GCCATTCAGCATATAAAAAAGATGCGGTTACGACGATAGAAAAGAATACGACAAATAGATAAGTTCGCCATAAGGCCTGGTTTTTATATTTTTTCATTCATTTAATATAGTACATTATTGAAAATACGTCATGCGACGCGTCATCAAGTACTCTCTAATCATTACATTCAATGGTTATAGTTAGCAAGGCAGGGAACTTTCTAGGCGCGCGGCGTTCAAATAAATGAATTCTTTTTATCAGTAGAGCTTTACATTTATGCCCACGCGCTCCAATAAGCCCGACCGTTTTCTTGGTTTATCTATTGCTTACTTCATCCTAATTTTTATAGGCTTAAACTCCTTTACCGAGCAGGTCTCTGCAGACTTAAAAGACGCAAAATATAACAAAGCCCCCCTCTTCTCTTTACCTGATATACATGAGAAGAGCACCGTCAATCTGAGTGACTATAAAGGCAAAGTGGTACTGGTAGATTTTTGGGCCTCATGGTGTGGTCCATGCCGTCAGTCGATGCCCGAATATAATCAACTTCGCAAGCGCCTGCACAGTAAACAAAACGGTAAAGACTTTGAAATTCTTGCTGTCAATGTTGACGTCACCACTGAAGAAGCGATGCGTTTTCTTGAACAGTACCCAGTGGATTTTCCGGTACTGGAAGAACGAAGTGGGAAATCCCAACAGGCTTACGAGCTACTCACCATGCCTACATCATTTTTGATAGATCGAGAAGGTTATATTCGCATTGCTCATCAGGGGTTTAACACGGGGTTTATTCGTTACCTCGAGAAAGAAGTCAACATGCTGCTTCAGGAGTAAACATTTAGTCTTTACCGTTTTCCGTTATTAGATTCGCATTAGTCCCATTTTCTTTGATACATTAGCGCTTCAGAACACCTTTTTGACTATCAATAATTACGGTAAAGATCATGGCTCCTAAAGTTATTCAGAACTGGCATACTGTTGTGAAAACACGAGATATCAATGCTCTAGACAATTTATTGGCTGATAACGCCACGATGTTTTCTCCGGTAGTTCATACTCCGCAAAGAGGCAAAGCCATTACAAAACTATACCTAATGGGCGCAATGCAAACGATTGCGAATGAACACTTCAAATATATTCAAGAAGTTTACAACGACCATTTTGCCGTGCTCGAATTCGAAACCCTTATTGACGGCAAAACCGTCAATGGTGTCGACATGATCACCTGGAACGAAGATGATCAAATAACTGAATTCAAAGTCATGCTGCGCCCTCTTCAGGGCATCAATGCCGTTCACAAGGCAATGGGTGAAGCGCTCGCAAAATTTCAACAAGGACAATAAACTCGTCATCACGGGGAAGCTCGCTGTGCAGTTTTCCTAATGACAAGCCAAATAGAGATTTATTGATATGAAAAGATCCTTGAAACTCCCAAGTCTTTCAAATGTATTAAGCTATGTGGTGGCTACATTAGCGATCATCGCGACGCTCTATGGCCTAGTGCTTGGCCTGCGCCTGGTTCCACCAGACCAGCTACGAATAGCAGCG
>NZ_LWFE01001435.1:0-353 GCF_001635675.1 Oleiphilus sp. HI0061
TTTTTTCATTCATTTAATATAGTACATTATTGAAAATACGTCATGCGACGCGTCATCAAGTACTCTCTAATCATTACATTCAATGGTTATAGTTAGCAAGGCAGGGAACTTTCTAGGCGCGCGGCGTTCAAATAAATGAATTCTTTTTATCAGTAGAGCTTTACATTTATGCCCACGCGCTCCAATAAGCCCGACCGTTTTCTTGGTTTATCTATTGCTTACTTCATCCTAATTTTTATAGGCTTAAACTCCTTTACCGAGCAGGTCTCTGCAGACTTAAAAGACGCAAAATATAACAAAGCCCCCCTCTTCTCTTTACCTGATATACATGAGAAGAGCACCGTCAATCTGAG
>NZ_LWFE01001436.1:0-1337 GCF_001635675.1 Oleiphilus sp. HI0061
GAACAAACTCATAGCTATCATGTTCATCTATTCCAATTCGATGCTTAACAGTGATCGGGATGTCTACAGTATTTTTCATCGCAGAAATACATTGCTTAACGAGGTCAGCGTGAGCCATTAAGCAAGCGCCAATCATGTTATTTTGCACTCTGTCGCTTGGGCAGCCAACGTTTAAATTGATCTCGTCATAGCCAAATTGAGCGGCAATTTCTGCGCATCGTGATAACTCGGACGGCTTACTCCCACCAAGCTGAAGTGCAATAGGGTGTTCTTCATTGTTATACCTGAGAAATCGATCAGCACCCCCATGGATAATTGCGCCAGTAGTCACCATTTCGGTATAAAGAAGGGTATGTTTTGAAAGTAGGCGTGCCATATAGCGATAGTGGCGATCAGTCCAATCCATCATCGGGGCGACTGAAAACTTGCGGCTAGGCTCAATAGCTGGTGAACTATTTTTCTGTGATGGCTCTGAGTTGTTAATCATAAGGGTCGAAAAGAAGAAATTTGGAATCTACGGTTAATTAAACCAAGTTTAACACACTCTAAGTCACTAATTTTTATTAGTTGTTTGATAAATCTTTAAAGAAATGTGTTCAATATCATGATTGTTGCTTTGATATACACGTATAATTATCGTCATTGCCTTAAGGGTTTGTATTCTTTCTTCTCAATAGTTCGATCATAGCCGCGCATCTAAAGGACTAAAATATTCATGCTCGCCCGCTCTTATAAAACTTTATCTGTCATATCTCTAAGTTTCATTTTAATTGCTTGTGGTAGGCAGGATGATTTGATAATTCCCGCCGAAGTTGAACCCGAGCCTAGTCCTTATTGTTTGGAAGATTCTCCTTACGAGACACCAGTGTTGCTCGATAGTGTATCGTTTTCTGGTCTTCCATTTAGCTTTGATTATAGGCAGTTTGATTATCAGTTTAATTTAGAGCATTTGTCAGACATTACTACGCTAGGCTTTGCTCAGGTTGAACAGTTCTTCGCTCCAAACGTTTTGCCTGAGTTAACTCAAGCAGATTCTCTCGGTGAAACTGTACTTTCTACACTTCAGTTTGAAAGGCTTGATCAGGCGGCTATTGAGGTTCGCGAATTTGGTGTAATCGTTGAGCATTCTCATAATAATGACACGAGGCAGTTTGATGTTGATCTTTCAGAAAACACTTCGTTAGTCGATATTACTCTTAAACCTGGCAAAAACGAGATTTCGTTAGAAGTTACGGCGTCCTTACAGATGCCGTATTCAGGGCTTGAGTGCGAATTAGACGAGAGGTTACGAAATCTCGTACTGCTAGATGACGGGGGCGAAAGTACCGAAGAAACAC
>NZ_LWFE01001437.1:0-952 GCF_001635675.1 Oleiphilus sp. HI0061
ACCATTCAGCTTATCGATTGGCAAAACCTGGATGAAAACGAGTTCCATGTCACCGAAGAAATGGTGGTTCAAAACAGTGAAGGTACGGGGAACAGAATCCCCGATATTGTTTGTTTTGTGAATGGCTTACCTTTGGTCGTTATCGAGGCCAAGCGCCCGGACTCATCCAAAGAGAATAAATCTACAAACCATGAAGCGATCTCCCAACAGATTCGAAATCAAGGCCAAGGAGAGATTCCGCACTTATTTGCATACAGCCAATTGCTCTTGGCCGTGAATGGCCATGAAGGTCTATATGCCACCTGCGGCACGCCGGAGAAGTTCTGGGCCAAGTGGAAAGAAGAAGACATTATTGAAGCTGAATTTATTCGTTTAAAAAATCAAAACTTGGACGAGAAATCACTAGCATCTATCTTCAATCATCGACCAACCTCGGCCCGCAAAGAATACGAGTCCCTCATCGCTGCTGGCGAGCTTACTGTTACGGATCAAGACAGGCTGATTATCAGCTTGTTAAGACCCGACCGCTTACTGGAAATGACGCGTTTGTTTACCTTGTTTGATCAAAAGGCGGGAAAGATTATTGCCCGCTATCAGCAGGTGTTTGGTATCAAAGCGTTGGTTGAGCGAATCACCCAGTTTGACGCGAACGGTGCAAGAGAAGGCGGCGTGATCTGGCATACCACAGGAAGCGGTAAGTCTTTTACGATGGTATTTTTAGCCAAGGCCTTAATTTGGCTTGAAGAGCTGGCTAAATGCCGATTTATTATCGTCACCGACCGGGTAGACCTTGAAGACCAACTTAGCACAACCTTTGCCTCAGGTGGAGCGCTCTCTGACCGAGATAAACGCGACGCGATGGCGACATCCGGCAAACGTTTGGCTGAACAAATCGGCCATGGCAATGAAAGAGTCATCTTCTCCATCATCAACAAGTTTGGCTCCGCCATTA
>NZ_LWFE01001438.1:0-357 GCF_001635675.1 Oleiphilus sp. HI0061
AGCTGCTCCTGAAGCTCAATAAATACCGCTTCAATTTCTTCTAGATCCGCTAGCACAAGCTCATGCGTTTCATGGTCAGCGGACAATACCTCGTCAATTTCAGCAATTTCCTCTTTAAGCCGACTAACCTGTTGCTCCTGCTCGAGCTGGCGGCTCTTAATAAACTTAAGTTTTTGCTCTAGCGCAGCAATCTCACCGCCAGACTGATAAAATTTTGCCTGAAACTTATTGAATACCTCTTGCTTGTCTTCAAGTTCAGTACGCAGCACATCCACTTTGTTTTCATTGCTATTCTTAGCAATAACGGCATCTTCTATTTCTTTTTCATATTTAACAGACAGATCGGACTTGCCCGAT
>NZ_LWFE01001439.1:0-654 GCF_001635675.1 Oleiphilus sp. HI0061
GGGGTAAATCGCGGCAAGATGGTTAAAATGTCCCTAGATGATCACGACCTAGAGGCGCTTGATATCACGGGTGAACGACTGAGAAAAGCAAAAGCGAACAATACTGACAAGCAAGAAAGTTTTCGTACCTTTGATGCCTGGGAAGATGCCGGTTATTTGCTGTTATTCTTAATAATACCTTTTGCGCTTTTTGCGTATCGACAAAACACACTTCTAGCGCTGTTTATTTCGATATCGCTTATTTCTTTACCAGAAACCTCACACGCCCTTGAAGCAAGAGACTTGTTTAAGACCCAAGACCAGCAAGCTCAAGAGCTAATGAAGCAACAGTCCTACACTGAGGCTGCCGAGAAATTTGAATCCATAGAACATAAGGCAGCCGCTCATTATCGCGCTGGAAATTACGAGCAAGCTGCGAAGTTATACGAAACACTCCCCTCACAGGATGCTTTGTACAACTTGGGGAACAGTCTGGCAAGGAACCAAAAATTCCAGGAAGCACTCGATGCTTACGAGCAAGTATTGAAGCAAAACCCGGATCATCAAGACGCAAAATCAAACAAAGAACTAATAGAGAAACTTCAACAGGAAAACGAGCAGAAACAAAACAGTGACCAGGAGAACCAGGAGAACCAGGAGAACCAGGAGAACCAG
>NZ_LWFE01001440.1:0-1997 GCF_001635675.1 Oleiphilus sp. HI0061
TATATCTTGATACATTCTCGGCTGTCGCAGGGGTGTAACCTTGTGTGATCTCACTTGCANTGTTGTTAANTAGGATGATGCGAAAACGGTCATTTGGATTTAGCTTGGAAAGCCCTTTGTTAACGCCTTCGATAAGGCTGTGGTATTTTCCCTGCATTGAGCCTGAGTAGTCCAGTACAAAGATCCAATCTCGCCCCAAGTTGATTTTACTTAAGTCATCCCCCGGGGTGATGGTCATCATAAAGGTTCCTTTGTCTTTTCCGGGTTCTTTGTGTGTGACCATATCAATCGAGCCTGGCAGGCCTTGTTGATGTCTCCAGTAGACCACGATATCTTGATCGAGTTTAGTGATTGATTGCTTTGCTGTGATTGGGTTTGAGTCTTCTTCGTTTTGTGCGGCCTGCCCATTCATCATGGATATATGCCATGCCTGATTCGTGTTTGAGGTGACAATTGCCTGCGGATGTTTCGGAAGACGGACATCGTCAATAGGGTAAGAGGATCTTATATTCATCTTGAAGCTGAATGCTTCGGTTACCACTTCGTTGTAGCTCCAAAAGGCCAACTTTTCTTCATCGACGCCACCATCTTCAAGTGGGTAGACATAACTGCCAATGCCATGGTCTGAATGGACAGCTTGAATGTAGACTAATCGGATTTTGACATCTTGCTTTGGCAAAACCGGGTAAACGGCACTATCAAAAGATTTATACTCATCCTGTTCTGTTAAGGCGGTTTCTCTGCCTTGTGCTTTTTCTTGCTCATAAATCTCGCGAGCTTGTTTTTTCTCAAGCACCTCGCCAGTCACAGCTTTACCGTCTATCCAATAGGTGAACTCTCCTACCGCTGCTTTTTCTGGAATGGGGAAGGAGTAGATTGCTTCTAGCGTGGTGTCATTCGGGTTGAAAAATAATTGTGTTACTGAAGTAATGGCATAGCCATCCTCGATAGTGACATCTACATGGTGTTGTTTTATTTCCAACGCTGGTAGCTGACCGTTTGCGGGTGACATGAGTCCAGCGGCCTGCGACATCATGCTAAATGCGAATAATAGGGTAAAGCTTATCAATTCTAAGAAGTTTGGTTGTCTGTTCATAATGCTCTCCATTTGTTGGTTTGTGGCAACAAGCGAAAGCAAAACTAGATGGTGATGAACGGATACTCAATAAAAAACGACTAAGTCTAATAGCAAGAGCCTGAGGGTATTAGATAACGATACTTTTCTATATTTTTATACAAGGATTGTTTTGTTGTAGTCACTCAAAACTATTTATCACGCAAACGCAAAATGCGTCCACTGTCGGTGGAAAGGTAAATCCAGCCTTCAGGACTTTCGACAACTGCTCGAATGCGTTCGCCCAGGCTTTCAAGTAATCGTTCTTCAGCGATAGCCTGATACTGCTTGTTGAGCGATACTCGGTTTAGGTGTGTCATCTTTAGTGCACCTGAAAAGAGGTCCCCTTTCCATTCCTTGAAGGCGTTGCCTGAATAAACGATCAGACTCCCTGGCGCAATGGAGGGAACATAATATTTAACGGGTTGCTCCATGCCTTCTTTATGAGTGCTTTCACCCACAGAAATTGGCCCCCAGTATTCCTTGCCATAGGAAATGATGGGCCAGCCATAATTTTTGCCTGGTTTAATCAGGTTTATTTCGTCACCACCTCTTGGTCCATGCTCGATAGACCATAAAACAGACTTGTCGGGAGTAAAAGCTAAACCTTGTGGGTTTCGGTGCCCGTAAGACCATATTTCGGGTAGGGCGCGGGCTAGTTGAGTGAAAGGGTTATCTTTAGGAACCGTGCCGTCTAAATTTAATCGAATGATGCTTCCGGCATGATTGCTTAGGTTTTGCGCGTCTTCCCGTTTGCCTCGGTCACCGACGCTGAAAAATATGTGCCCCTGATTGTCAAAGGCAATACGGCTACCAAAGTGTCGGAAGGTATCGCTATCGCCTTTCGCTACGAATAGCTCACGCCAATGCCTTAGCTGCTGAT
>NZ_LWFE01001441.1:0-927 GCF_001635675.1 Oleiphilus sp. HI0061
AAGAGAGTAGTCACTTTCGTTTTCATATAGAAAACGATATCGTCACCCAGCTGCAAGGCCTGGGTAGTCATCAAGCGCTCTATACACTAGAGCCTTTAAAAGTGGGCGGCATTTATCCCCGCACTAAAGAAGAAAGAATCCTACTACCCTACGAAGACATACCCGACCAACTCATTGCCAGCCTTCTTGTCACTGAAGATCGTGACTTTAAACATCATTTAGGCATTTCACCGCTATCCATAGCGCGTGCTGCATGGGCAAACCTGAAAGCGGGCAGAGTTGTTCAAGGTGGCAGCACGCTTACCCAACAATTGGTCAAGAATTTTTATCTCAGTCGAGAGCGATCACTTAGCCGAAAGGTAAATGAAGCACTGATGTCTCTGATGCTGGAAGCCCATTATGACAAGCAGTCCATCCTAGAAACTTACATGAATGATGTCTTTCTCGGTCAATCTGGCTCACTCGCTATCCACGGGTTTGCAGCGGCCAGCCTCTACTACTTTGGCAAGGATTTACGTGCCTGCTCTATCTCCGAACACGCTCTACTTGTCGCCATGATCAAAGGCCCGTCCTATTATAATCCTCGCCGTTTTCCTGAACGAGCACTAAAACGACGCAACCTGGTTTTGTCTCTTCTGAACAAGGAGAACCTCCTTGACGATCAACGCTATCAAGAGGCGATCACTCACACATTAAACGTTATCGATAAGCCGACTCTACAGACTAATCCCTACCCGGCATTTATGGACATGGTAAAGCGTCAGCTGGGAAAAGATTACCATGAAGACGACCTACGCACTGAAGGGCTAAAGATATATACCAGTCTAGACCCCCAGCTCCAGCACCAGCTAGAGAATACAATCGCCAGCAAACTTCCAACACTCGAATCAGGGAAACAGACAGGAACGCTTCAAGTAGGCGCCGTGG
>NZ_LWFE01001442.1:0-875 GCF_001635675.1 Oleiphilus sp. HI0061
TTCTTTTTAGCATATTCTTTCCTGATTTGGTTTTAGTCTTTCCATAGTGCTTATGCTTTTTGGAAGAACTATTCATAAACAATGACTTCAGTGTATAGGCTGTTCTTAGGTTTGAGTAATGGGTATAGGCGGATTTGACTAGATTTCACGACTTGCTTACAAGTCTTTACCTGATGTATAGAAAACTCACGTTTAGGCCTGATCTAGGCTGACAATAGAAAGATTTTCAAGATACCTAATTGTTTGACCTAGATCATCTCGTTTGGACTAAGGCTCATATAAAGTGGAGTTATGAAAAGATGATAAAAAACAATCCCTCTAAGGAGATATATATCTATGTTAGAAAAGCACGATCTAGTTCATGAGTTGCCAGAGCATAAAGAGACTATTCATAACCTCAAGATGAGTGATAATCACTTTGCTCGTTTATTTGATGAGTATCATGATAAGGATCATGAAGTACACAGAATTGAGACTGGTGCAGAAAACACCTCTGACGAGTACCTTGAAAAGTGTAAGAAAGAGCGCCTTAAGCTAAAGGACGATTTGCTTGCGATTATCAAGAAAACAACAGCATAATATTTAGCTTAGTTTGTTATCAAGCCCGGTTACTTAATCGGGCTTTTTTAGTTTAGCGTTGGCAGATATATTCGAACCCTTGCCTGTCGTGATTAGCTCAGGCTGATAGCAATAGGGTCCTCGCTAAGGGGCGGTAAATAGTCAAGACGGGTCTTGTTTGTTGAGAAATAACTGAATGATTTGATGTGCTGCAGAGTAGGGGGTTACACTATTTTCCTGCACAGCTGAGCGGAGCTTAGGTAGTGCTGATTGAACTGGAGGGTGACTTTTAAGCTCCTGTTCCAACATATCTTTTA
>NZ_LWFE01001443.1:0-2111 GCF_001635675.1 Oleiphilus sp. HI0061
GGTGTGACGATATCTGCGCTCAAGTTGCTCCAGTAATCGTGCTTCTTGCGCAGCTATTCGCTGCCTATGCTCTTGATAGAAACGTGAGGCTAAGGCTGCGTTTAGTATAAATAGCTCTAGTGCTGAACCGATCTGCATACCGTACTCGGTAACGAAGCTCACCGGCATCAGGCCCTGTTTACTGAGCGCAGATATCGTCACACCAAACATGAAAGTACTCCATGCTGTGGCATAGATCCACGCCATCCTATTCCCCATAAAGCCCAATATTGGCCCCATTATGAGTAAAACAAAGCTGCCAGGAATGGCCCCCATCACCGACAATTGCAAGGAGGTCTGCGCATCAAATACCAAGATGCCAGCAAGGCCAATCAAGGCAATACCAATGATCGCATTGATTAAATACCCCAAAGTCTTACTGTATTGCTCAGGCTTGAGAAATTCTCGTGAGAATAGCGCTGAAAAAAGTAAACAGCTGGACGGCAATAACAATAAAAGCGTGTGATGAAACTCGGGGTTATCTGAATAAATAAAGGGGAAAAGCTTCGCTCTCATAATACCAAAGAACAGCATGTACAAGAATGCTGCGACTGAATAGTATAAATACAGCTTTTCCCTGAGCGCGACAAAGATTAATAAGTTAAAGAAGACAATAACTGATACAACGCCAAAGTAGGTCGCATGTAATGCGTCTTCTTTTCCTAGCTGCACAAAGGTGCTCGTTGCATCAGAAATTTTCATCGGAACCAACTGAGAACCTGCCGTGTCGACTCTTAGATAAATCTGGTGGGTTTCACCCGCAGCTATTTTGACAGGAAAGAGAAAATTAGGGTGATCTATCAGGCGCTGCGAATAGGGCTTTCTATCTCCGGTGTGAACTTCACTGACTAAGTTGTCACCTGCAAAATGATAAAAATCCACATAATCCAACAAAGGGTAACTGATCTCTAGAATCTGCTCCTTTTGCGCCTGGCTTGGGTTACTTAATTCAAAACGATACCAGTACGGATAACGCTGATAACCAAAGTTAGCCGAGTCTTCACTAAGACCTTTCCATTCACCTTCTCTTACAAGGCTTTTTATTGCCTCTATGCCGCTGTTACCTGAGTGATCTACTAGGTATTCACTTCGAATAATACGGGGCGCACCATCGTCTGGCATCACATTCGTAATACCCCAAGCAGGCCCGATAAAGCTTCCACTTAGACACAGCAAGAATATCAGTAGCGGCCTAAGCAAAATGTTTTTTAAGAACGTCATATATAAGGTTGGCTAATTTTAGTGTAAACAATTTCTCTGTTTCTTAAGCGTAGCAGGACAATTGATTTTTTCCTCTGCTCACTTGATATACATTTATGAGTAGATTCCCCCTTATTCACAAACTATTTCAAACAAATACATGCTATGACTTCAACTAAGCTCTATACTGAAGCTATGCTGCCTATAAAAAATATACTTGTAGAAAATAAGGAGTTATCGATGAGTAGTGCAGAAGCGAGCAAACAAGCCAAAATAATTAGTGAACTACGCGTCTTTATTCGAAAGTGTCTAAGTGACCCTAGTGTTTCAACAAAATGCATGGAGATCGCACGCGAGCTGAAAAATGAACCTGATGCTTCCGCTAAAATAGCAGAGAAGATCAGCGCCTCAACAATTGTTAGAATTCCTGAACAATTGAGTGATGCTGATAAGATCTTCTTGGAAGTCATTCACGAAGTCTTAGATGACGAAGCTGCGTTATATTAAGCTGAAGCAGTAATCTAGATTTAGCCTTGAGTGATTAAATCTATGCACCAATAGTCTGTGTTTATCTCAGACTATTGGCTATCCTCGGAGAGCTGACACAAACTACGCAATAACTTCATTGCTCGTTGAACCTCCATAGAAGCGTTCACGATTTCTTTCTGCTCTGCCAGAATATCTCTTAATGTATCAGTGGTCGTCAGTGGATTTGCTAATACCACTCGAAAGACGACACATGCTTGTCGATTATACTTCGGGGGTTCCAAACGCGTTCTTGAAACAAACGATAGGCCTTTCTCACGCTGAGTTTTTTGTACAAACTTAGTGATACGATCCAGAACTGCATTGATCTTTTCCATCAAAATATC
>NZ_LWFE01001444.1:0-10694 GCF_001635675.1 Oleiphilus sp. HI0061
AGGAAAGTACTAATTTATCGTCATCCAAGGCGTCATGATTCTTATGGAATTGATCCAGTAAGTCTTGGCTGTTCATACCTTCGCGCTGCTTGCCACTGACATCAAGAACAACCTGGCCCTGATGAAGCATCAAGGTTCTATCGCCAACGCTTAAGGCCTGATTCATGCTGTGTGTAACCATTAAGGCAGTTAGTTTTTCGCTACGAATAATCTCTTCGCTTAAGTTAAGGATAAATTTGGCTGTTTTCGGGTCCAGGGCAGCAGTATGTTCGTCAAGCAGTAGTAATTTTGAAGGTTGAAGCGCTGCCATTAGGAGGCTGACCGCTTGTCGTTGACCGCCTGACAACAGTCCAATTTTATCTTCTAAACGATATTCCAGGCCAAGCTCCAGGCTCTTCAACCTATTAATAAAGCTTTGTTTGAACTCTCTTCGAGCGGCTCGCTGTAACCCCCTTCGTGAGGTGCGTGCCTGCGCTAGTGCAAGGTTTTCCTCAATCGTCAGGTCTTCACAGGTGCCAGTTAAGGGGTCTTGGAAGACTCGCGCTATCCATCGGGCTCTTTTATGTACAGGAAGCTTAGTGATGTCTTGATCATCTAAGTGAATTTGTCCTGTTTGAACAGCGACTTCACCAGACAGGGCGTTCAGTAAGGTTGATTTACCTGCACCGTTGCTGCCAATAACTGTAATGAATTGATGCTTAGGAATAGTCAGGTCGATTCCCTTTAATACATGGTTTTCTAAGGGGCTGCCGAGATTAAAACTAACATCTACCTTGCTCATTGAGATCATTGGCCGAACCTCGTGCGTGCTTTAATGGCGCTTTTGATATTTGGGGCAACAATTGCGAGCGTTACCAAAATAGCCGTGATCAAATTGAGATCTTGAGCTTTAAGGCCTAATAATTCACCGTTAAGTGCCACGGCAATAACCAGGCGATAGAGTAGTGAGCCAATCAGGCAGGCAAGGATCCAGCGAAACAGGTTCTTCGGGCCAATCAAGGCTTCGCCGCCTATCACAGACGCAAGGCCGATAATAATGATGCCGACCCCCATGGTTACATCAGCGCTACCCTGACTTTGAGCAAATAAAGCGCCTGCCAGGGCGACAAGGGCATTAGATAGTGACATCCCAAGAATAACCATTAACCAAGTATTGACGCCATTGGCCTGAGCCATTCTGGGGTTAGAGCCTGTAGCGCGCATTGCTAAACCAATTTCACTACGCAGGAACATAAAAAGCAGGGTGAAAGTAATAAGACTAATGATACCGAAGCAAATTGGGTAGGCGACATAATAAGGAATCTCATAAGTAGCAATACTTAGCTTATCTAGCGGGCTTAACAAGGTATCAACGCCGAGCAACGCGATGTTCGGGCCATCCATTATTCGCAGGTTAATGGAATAAAGCGCGATCATAGTCAGGATTGATGCAAGTAAATGCAAAATTTTTAGTTTCACATTTAATATCGCTGTCACTGAGCCTGCAAGGGCGCCGGCTAAGCAAGCGCAGAGCGTCGAGATAAGAGGGTTTACGCCAGCAACAATCAGTGCCGCGGCGACAGCGGCCCCTAAGGGAAAAGACCCGTCAACAGTAAGGTCTGGAAAATCCAGGATTCGAAAAGAAAGAAAGACTCCAAATGCGACCAGCGCAAAAATGAAGCCGGTTTCTAAGGCGCCGAATAAGGCAAAACTATTCAACAAGTGATTTAGCCTTAGAGATAAACTCTGGCGAAAGTGTTATGCCCATACGCTTTGCTGCGCCAGGATTAACAAACAACTCTGTATTCATGACACCTTGAACCGGAATATCAGCAGGTGATTGGCCTTGAAGAATCTGCACAACGATCTTGCCTGTCTGTCGGCCCACTTCATAGTAGTTAAACCCCAAGGCCGCGATGGCGCCACGAGCGACACTATCGGTGTCGCCGGCAAAAACAGGAATGTCTGCTTGCTCAGAAATTTTGATGATACCTTCTACAGCAGAGATGACTGTGTTGTCTGTAGGGAGGTAAATTGCATCAACCTTGCCGAGTAATGAACGAGCTGCAGTTTGCACATCCGAGGACTTGGGGGAGACTGCTTCAATTACTTGAAGGTTCAGCTCTTCAGCATGTTGCTTGATTAGCTTGAGAAGTGAAACAGAATTAGCTTCTCCTGGGTTGTAGATAATACCGAGTTGCTTACTGGCAGGGAGGACCTCTTTAATCATCTCTAAATGCAGTTTTATCGGTGTTAGGTCCGACACGCCTGTAACGTTTTTGCTCGGTTGCTCCCAAGACTTCACCAGTTTGGCTGCAACAGGATCGGTCACTGCGCTAAAAACTATGTTGGTATTTCTGGCAGAGGCAACCGCAGCCTGGGCTGAAGGGGTGGCGATAGCTACAAATACGTCCGGCCTGTCGCCTGCAAATTTTTTGGCTATTTGGGCTGCAGTTGCCGGTGCGCCTTGTGCACTTTGGTAATCCCACTTAAGATTTTCTCCGTCTTTCCAGTCATGCTCGGCGAGGACATCCTTAACGCCCTTTCTCACTGCATCAAGGGCAGGGTGCTCAACAATCTGGGTGATTGCAACGTGCTTACTTTCTGGAGTGGCAAGCGTATTAAAGGATAGAAGGCTCGCTAGATATGATACTAGCAGTAGGTTGAATAGAGACTTGCGGGGCCAGGATAAGAAGTGTTTCATTAATTGCATCCATCAAATTATTGTCATGAAGCGATAAAAGTGGCTAAAGCTTCTTATTTTTTGCATGGTAATCAATCGTTAGCTTGCGGCCAAGCGATTCTGGGAGGATAATGCCTGTTTAGATTATGTACAGCTAAAGGCAACTATTCGAATAGGGGTAATATTATTCCGTCACAGCCCATGCTGAACATAGGATCAGGAATGTTAAGGTCAGGGTGACCGTTGTGGTATGGAACAATTTTGCTTTTATTAGTCTGGTTTGCGCTCTATTGAGTACAGCCAGTGCAGTACTTTGCTTATCGGCAAAACGCCAGGGAGGGTCGATTCTTTTTGGCCTAATCTGTACGCTCTTGGCTCTCTGGTCTTTTAGCTTGTTCGTTGGAATGTCTACCAACGAGCCTTCACAAGCTTTGTTTTGGGCACGTTGTGCTAACTCAGTCGTGTTATTCCTTCCGGTCTTGTTGTTTCACTTTGTTGTAAGCTTTGTGGGTAAGCAACATGCCTACGAGCGTGTTTCTTTCTCATACTATCTTTTATCGCTTCTCTATTTGAGTTTGATATTTATCGCTCCAGAGCATTTTCTACACAGTCCCAGCTTTCGTTTTGATGCTTTCTGGTTCCCTGTAGGGGGGAACTTGTTCTATCCGTTTCCGGTATTTTTTGCCGGGATTATTGGGCATACTCTATATGTCCTACTGCAAGAGAGAGCCGAAACAACCCGCTCAGGTAAGTTAAAGTTAGACTATCTGATCATGACGATTGCCCTGGGTTTTTTAGGGGGTGGGATGACGCTTTCTCTTGAGTTTGATATCAATATACCGCCTTATGGCTTACTTTCAGTCGCCCTTATGGTGGTGATATCTACCTACGCAGTATTGAAACATGACCTACTTGAACTGCCCGAGACGCTGAGTTTTGTTATCACGCGTTTGATGATTTACATTTGCATCGTTGGTTTCGTGGTTTTAATGCTTAAAGGTGGCATCTTTATAGATCAAGCGTATTTGAGTGTTTCTCAGACTGTATTTCTGGTTCTTATCACCATCTGTTCCTGTGAATTTTATGCAGCGATGAAATCTCGCTTACAAGCGTTTTCAGATAAAGTCCTGGTTCGTCAGAAACTTGATGCTGAGCGGCACTTTCGAGACCTAATGTATCAGCTAGATCAATCTGATGACTTTGAGTCGATGTTGCCAATTCTTCGGCAGTTTTTTGAGCAACAAAGCTATATCCATCACTATGCATGGTATTTGGATAGGGTTCTATTGGAGCGAACTTTATCCAGGAAAGAGTTGGAGCGCTTTGATGCGAATGACCTGAGCGCTGAGAGAAACTATCAACGCATACTATTTAGCGGCAGTGATGGACGCCGCCATGATCGTTTACCCTCTTCTATAAACGTGCACCTGCAGGGTGAGGCTGAGGAAAGAACGCTTAACGCCCAAATGGTTGAAATTATGTCAACTGAGCAGCTCGATGCTGCCTATGATTGGGTCGAAATGGTGCCGGGACGCGAGATGCTGGGTTTGCCTGTTGTTGCAAATAGTGACTTTAGGGGAATGCTCTTAGTCGTCGTCAGTAAATCTGACATGCGTTTGAAAGATCAGTCGAGGTTACAGGCTTTGTCGTCTAAATTGGGTCGACTCATTGAGCGTGTAGAGTTTTTTCGCCGTCAGGCTTTCCAGGAGCAGCGCTTCTTATTTCAAAAAATGCAGAGTTTGCAGTCTTTGGCCGGTAATATCGCCAATGACATGAGAGGGCCTTTAGATCAATTACATGCCTTTGTTGAACATGCTGCATTGGTACGAGCGGAGCTAAAAGATGAGAGATATTTAGATAGTCCCTATAGCCAAGCTCATGTGGCTATCGCGCGAAGTGCTCAGGTGATCGACATGAGTCTAGGTCTGGTGAAGGATGAACCCATCGATGTAAGTACCTTCAAGGTGCTTTCAATTCAGAGTGTAGTAACGAAGAGTTTGGCAGAGTATGTGTTTATGCCAGGAGAGCGAGAGAGAATACGAACAGACTTACGCCAAGACTTCTTGTTCAAAGGTGATGAATGGTTATTGATTTATGCTTTGTTTAACATACTAAAAACGGCCATCAATCACTCTGTCGTGGCTAAAGGCGAAGAGATCACTATTGATAGTCGGGTTGAGGGTGGCCGTAATGTATTATTATTGCGTTATAAAGAAGGTGTTCAGCGTTCTCAGCTAGAAGGTTTAAGAGTTGTGGATGAAGATTCATCTAACCTTGATCTGGCGACCGTCTATTATCGACGGGTCATGAGCGCTTTAGGGGGGGCGATAAGTTATTCCACTGACTCGGAGCAATGCACCGAAATTCTATTGGTTTTCCCCTGTTTAAGAACGGGAGGCGGTGATAGTGAATCGATTCTGGATGAGCTGAGCGTTGCTCCTTAGCACTCTATATCTCTGCGTTTTCTTGAACTAAGACAATCAGCTTTTTGGGTCCATGAGCGCCATAGGCTAGTGTTTGTTGTATATCTGCTGTTTTCGACGGGCTGGAAATAAACAAAACATTGCTTGGCATTTTCTCGCATTGACCCCAAGGTTCATCATTGAGCAAACTTGATAAATCCGGGTAGATTTGATCCTCTTGTAGTAGCACTAGATGTATTGGTGGCACAAGCGACATCATTCTAGGTTCGTCTTTATTTGGCAGCAGCAATAAGGTTCCGGTTTCGGCTATTGCTCCCTGTGCAAGGGTGATGCCGATATCGATGTTATGGAATAAGGTTTCCCGAAGGGTTTCATAAGCTTGTGAGTAGCGTGTAATGCTGATGTTATTATTATGAAGGCGCAGAGCTTGTTCAATTTCGCTTTGGTATGCAAGATTATTCCCTAATAAGCAGTGCTTGGCTTTTTCTCTTTCCATGATGTCAGTAAGTGTTGTTTTCCACTTAAACGCGCTAACTCGATGTACTTCTGCGTGATTTTCTTCTAGTTTTGAGATCAGCTGCCTAAGCAAATCTTCAGCTTGAACAATACCACTACGACTTCTATGGGAGCTAGGCAAACCCTCGCGTTCTGGTGCTTTAAAACCCTTGGAGCGTTTTAGGCGTGAGAGTATGTTCAGTTTAGCTTGGTTCATTGGCGTGGCTCCTTGCTTTGTCCATCAAATTTTTGATGGCTATGCTTTAGCCTCTCGTGAAGGGTACGTGCACTTGGGCGAGCCGGTGTTCGGGTATTGCGCCATGCTTTTGGGTAGCAAGTGCTGATGAAAGGTAAGGCGCCCATGAGCTTGGTGACTAGGCGATAGAGTTTGGGGTGGGTATGGATCACTTTCCACAAACGCCAGATCCACGATTCTACCTTTAGCGTCGAGCCAGTAGCTTGTTGTTTGTTTCTCAAACTACGGATAAGTTGAGGCAGTTTAATATCTACTGGGCAGGCTTCCCCGCAGGCGCCATTAAGGGAGCAGGCATTTAGAAGCTCCCCATGACTTGCCATACCCTTAAGTTGAGGCATAACAACCTGCCCAATAGGGCCGGGGTAGGTTGTGCCGTAAGCATGTCCGCCTATTTTGGTATAGACCGGGCAGTGATTCATGCATGCACCACAGCGAATACAAGCGAGAGTGGTTTTCAGCTCCGGATCTTGTTGGATGAGTGAGCGGCCATTGTCGAGAATAATTAAGTGAACTTCCTCGGGGCCGTCAAGTTCTCCTGCTTGACGCGGGCTGCTAATCAAGTTGAGGTAGCTGGTGATATGTTGGCCGGTTGCGGAACGAGTGAGAAGGCGTTGTAGTGTTGGTAGTTCTCTCAGGCTTGGAATAACTTTTTCCAGGCCCATAATTGCAATGTGCACCGGAGGAGCTGTGGTAGATAAGCGTCCATTACCCTCGTTTTCTACCAGGCAAAGCGTACCTGACTCGGCAGCAGCAAAGTTGACGCCCGAAATGCCAATGTCTGCTTTTTCAAATTTATCCCTGAGGATTCTTCTACCCAGACCAATCATGCCATCAACGTCGTTCGGGTCGCATTTCAACTTGAGCTTCTTTTCAAATAGTTGAGCAATTTCCTGTTTGTTTTTGTGGATGGCGGGCATGATGATATGAGACGGTGTTTCATCGGCAATCTGCACAATGTACTCCCCCATATCCGATTCAATGGCTTCAATATTATGGCTCTGGAGGAAATTGTTCAATTCGATTTCTTCGCTCGCCATCGACTTTCCTTTGATAACAAGTTTGGCTTTGCGACGTTGTGCTATGTCGAGAACAATTTGGTTAGCTTCGATCCCGGTTTCTGCCCAATGTACCTGAATGCCGTTATTGCTACATTGTTGTTCTAGTTGCTCTAGCAGTTCAGGTAAACGCTCGACGACGTTCTGTCTTATTGCTGCACCTTGTTCTCTAAGGGTTTGCCATTCCTCTTCATCACTGAAGGCTTGTTTGCGTTTATTGCGTAGAAAGTCCATGGCGCCGCGGAAGTTGGAGCGTAGCTGCGTATCTTCTAGTGCGCTTTTTATGCGAGTGGCGAAGTTTGAGTGCGCGTCGTCAGTCATGTTGTATTCCAAAACGCTGAGCAATAAATCTCGCGATATGGGTGCAAGGACGCTTGTCGCCTGAATGCTTGATATGTCCGCTAATATTCAAAAGGCAGCCACAATCACCGCTTAATATAGACTGAGGATTTGGTGATAGTAAGTGCTCACATTTGTCTGCTGTCATGGCGGCAGAAATCTCAGGAGACTTGATAGCAAAGGTTCCCCCAAATCCGCAGCACTCCTGCTCTAGTGTTGGTAAGGATACCTCGACGCCATCTAGCTTTCTTAGAATTGATAGCCATGGTTCTGCGACTTCCATCTCCCTAAGGGCGCTACAGGATCGGTGAAGACTGATATGAGTGTGGGAGCTGTCGCTTTGCTTATTGTATGGGAGGATGGGCTCTAGAAACTCGATAAGCTCGTAGGTTCTCGAGCTCAGCTCTATTGCTTGTTTATGCTCTGTGGAACCCGTGTCGAAGAGAGTCGGGTAGTGATGCTTGATCATGGCCGCACAAGAGGCTGAAGGTACGATAACAGGTAACTTTTTGTCGGAAAAAACCTGAATGGTGTGCCAGGCGACATCTTTGGCTGGGCTTGCTTCACCCGAATTATAGGGAGGCTGTCCGCAGCAGGTTTGCGCTTGAGGAAATACTATTTGATAATTACATAGTTCAAGCAGAGCAATCGCATCCATACCTGATTCCGGGTAAAAGGAATCTATTAGGCAAGTTCCAAAGAGGTAGGCCTGTTTACTCTGCATGAGATTTTTTCGAAGTACCGTTAAGGATATGGAGGTCGATCAGGCCAATTTCATCCCAGTCGCTGTTTTTAGCAACCTCAAAGCCGTTTTCAACAAAAATATACTTGAGAAGCTTTTCCCCTTCGTCATCTTTAATCATATTCACAAACGCCCGCTTTAACTTGGTGAGCGAGAAAAAATCGACGCGAGGGTGTGCGATAAGAGGGTAGGGAGAAAACCCGGGGCTGTCCCAGAGCATTCTCAGGCGACTACGTATTTCAGGGGGGAGTGCTCTAAAGCTCTCATCAGTTCCGCCACCGGCGATGTAATCCCCATTAGCGACGCCTTTGTAGACCTCTGACTGACTAGATAAAAACTGGGGGATGATATCGAAGTTAAGTTTATTCAGGCTTTCTCTCGGCACTACGCTGGCGGCAAAATCTAGCAAGCCAGGAAACGCAATGGTTGCATTTCTTAGTTCTGCCAAGGTCTTAATTGGTCCAGTTTTCTTAACGAATATTAGCCCTCTGATTGGCTGTGACTTGCGTTTGACCTGGGCCTGGTAGCCCGGAAACTCTTTAAATGCATGAAACTGCAAAGGGGTAGTGTAGGCAAGGTCGTAATGCCCTTTGGCCAGTTTTAATTCAAAATCGAGTTGGCTGCTGGCAGCTTCATATTTAAGTTCAATTCCCGAGGCTTGTTCCAAAAAAGAAATTACGTTTTGCCATGCTACTGTTTTAGTAGGAAGAGAGCTGCTTGATGTTGCATAGCTGAGTTGTTGGTCTAGCTTCTTTTGTTTCACCGCAAACTTGCTTTTTTTCTTAACGATCTGTTTTTCAAGAGCTTCCAGTTCGGCAACGGGTTTGGGGAACGAGGGCGCAACGCCGACAATTAAAGGTTTGGCATGTAAGGCTGAACTTAATGAAAAGGACAGTATAAATAATAGGCTTGAAACCACGGCTATTGCTGAGCACGAAAAGCCTGCTTTCGACTTTTTCAGAGCGCTGGGCACTATTGAATTGTCATGAGTTTGGGGGTGGGGGCGATACACGAATTAGCTCCATTTTTTGGCTTATGTTTATGATAAAAGACAATGTCAGCCTCTGCCAGGCCAGGTACTATAAATTTAATTTAGCTATGAGGCCTTTGCAGAAGAGATATTAGCTGTGATTGAACGCACATTTAGTTTGAGTGAAACCTCGCTTTCTGGTAATCTGGCGCCCCATCTTGAGATGAAAATCTCCCCCTTCTACATAAATATTTGAGTTAACTGAACTTTGCGTGGCGCAAGGTATGGAAAGCTCTTTGTCTGAGATATTGACGGGATTTGCATGACACGTTTTATTTTCGTGACAGGTGGTGTTGTATCCTCCTTAGGGAAAGGCATCGCTTCAGCTTCATTGGCTGCTATTTTAGAAGCTCGAGGGCTGAAAGTAACAATGCTTAAACTGGACCCATATATAAATGTGGATCCAGGCACGATGAGTCCTTTTCAGCACGGTGAAGTATTTGTTACCGAAGACGGTGCCGAAACTGATTTGGATTTGGGGCATTATGAGCGCTTTATTCGAACCACGATGTCCAAGCGAAATAACTTTACGAGTGGTCGAGTCTATGAAGACGTCATTCGCAAAGAGCGACGTGGCGATTATCTAGGTGGAACAGTCCAGGTAATTCCTCATATCACTGATGAAATCAAACGCCGCATCGTTGAAGGTGCTAACGGCTATGATGTCGCCTTGGTTGAAATTGGCGGCACAGTTGGGGATATCGAGTCGCAACCCTTTTTGGAAGCAGTGCGACAGTTAAAGATTGAAGTGGGCTCCCAGCGTGCGCTGTTTATGCACTTAACTCTAGTGCCTTATATTGCAACCGCAGGTGAGACCAAAACCAAGCCGACCCAGCATTCCGTAAAAGAAATGCGCTCTATCGGTATTCAGCCCGATATTCTGGTTTGTCGCTCTGATCACGAGATTGATGCATCATCTCGCCGCAAGATTGCTTTGTTTACCAACGTAGAAGAGCGCGCCGTTATCCCATTACAGGATGCAAACAGCATTTACCTGATTCCACGTATGCTGAATGAACATGGTTTGGATCAAATTGTCGTAGAACGATTTGGTCTGGAGTGTGATGAGGCCGATCTAACAGAGTGGGATTCAGTGGTTGAAGCTGAATCCAGTCCGGAAAACGAAGTAACCATTGCCATGGTAGGCAAGTACATGGAATTACTTGACGCTTATAAGTCTCTAATCGAGGCGCTTAAGCATGCAGGAATTCGTACGCGCACCAAGGTTAATATTGAGTATATTGATTCCGAGAGAATTATAGATGAAGGTACTGCCGTTCTAGAGTCAGTGGACGCAATTCTAGTGCCCGGTGGTTTTGGTAATCGTGGTGTTGAAGGTAAAATTCAGACAGTTAAGTTTGCGCGTGAAAACAAGGTTCCATATTTAGGTATTTGTTTAGGTATGCAGGTTGCTGTCATTGAATATGCTCGTCATGTCGCTGGTTTGGCTGATGCGCATAGTACTGAATTTGATAAAGGCTGCGAAAACCCGGTAGTAGGTTTGATCACTGAATGGAAAGATGCCAGCGGAGCTGTAGAGCAACGTGATGCGGGTTCAGACTTGGGCGGAACCATGCGCTTAGGTGCTCAGGAGTGTAATCTGGTTCAGGGTTCTAAGGCTTTCGAAAGTTATGGCAAGCCAGTGATCATTGAACGTCATCGTCACCGTTATGAAGTGAATAATAATATTCT
>NZ_LWFE01001445.1:0-5046 GCF_001635675.1 Oleiphilus sp. HI0061
ATCCCTTTTTGAATACCCTGGGCAATGATTTTTGTTTGTTCTTTCGTTTGGCCTGGGCGTTGGTTCGCTTTTGCCAGCTTATTAGCTTCTTCCAGCGTCCGCTCGCTTCCTTTTGAGTGCCGCTTATCATATTTTGCCATTTTACTTCCTTGGTTCTATTTGGGGGTGAGCTGATGAGGGAATTGATTGCAAGTGATCTAGCCTATGAATAGTTGTCTTCAACACGCCTGGTTAGTTCAGATAGTTCCTGTGTATCTTGTTCATTCAAGTCGCAGTTAGCCAAAACGAAGTTTGCCGTGCGCACTACGGCTCGCCACCTGGGCCTATCAGGGATAGTACGAGCGCTCAGGTACTTGTCAAAGGTTCGAGTTTTAACCGTGGTGCCGTCCACGTATACACGCCAGCAGCGACTTTGCTCTGCCAGGTCAACCTTTGTCTTATTTGTTGAGCGCTCCCAAATATTTAGTGAGTTCCTCAACAGTTCGACAATAAGCTCTTTGCCATCAAATTCGGTTTTATCATCGTGTTCAAGAGCTGGAGGAGAGTCTATACATTGAACTGAGTCTGTATCGCCTATTTGTTCACTGATTTGCTCTCCCGCATGATCAGGATCAATGAGAACATGCCTTAGTGCCCCTTCAATTTCATTGATTTTACGCCGACTTTCGCTCAGCTCATGAGTTAGTGCTGCCAGGGCATTATCAGTCTGTAAAGGCTTACCTTCAACCTGTTCTGGCGACAGTTCTCTTTGGTCGATAACCAAGGCTAAATAAGGTTGACCGGACTCGTTAACGTATTTGATGGAAGCGTGCCATACAGCCTGCTCGCCGGGTTCACTCATCAAGTCTATTGAGTAGGCCGAATCGGGCTTTTCGACTAACGCTTTCTCCAGTTGAGAGAGTAGCTCTGGCAAAACGAAGTCGCTAATGGGGCGCCCTAGTAGGCTGGACTCGGATGATTCACCAAGTTTGTGGCTAAATTCTTGTAGCGCTCTATCATTCGTGTAAGCAATATTGAGTTGCTCGTTGATGACGATAATAAGTTCTTCACTAATATCCAGAACGTTAAGCAACTTCGAATTAAGTTCGGATAACTCTTCTTCCAGGGCTTCTCGTTTAGCGATCTCGTTGCGAAGCTTCTGGTTTTCCTGGTTCGCGATCCAGCACCTTCTTACGCTTAGCTGACTTTCTACGCGGGCGATTAGTTCTTTATTATGATAGGGCTTGATGAGGTAATCATTGGCACCTTGGCTCAGGGCGCTGACAATATCGGATATTTGATGCCGTGCTGTCAGCATGATGATGGGGAGTTCATAGCTGTCGAACTGCTTCCGAACCAGGGTGCAGACTTCAATGCCGCTCATTTTTGGCATCATAAAGTCGAGTAATATCAGGTCAGGTACTTGTTGGTTGAGCCTGGCTAGAGCGCTAATTCCATCCGGGAAGACTTCATATCGATAACCTTGTTGTGACATCAGGCTGGAAACCAGCTCCAGGTTTACGGGTTCATCGTCGACGATAAATATCAGCGGAGTCATTTCTTCGCTACCGCCTTCAAACGATAAATCGGGTAGTTTTGCAGAGGTTTCGCTGGTAGAAACCTGAGTTTCCTTAGTGATAATAGGTGCTTGAGTGGCTGGTAGAGCGGTTTCAGCTAATTGCTTATTGGCTTCCTGATTGCTGACCAAACCAGCGGGTAAGGATAGGGTGACATCTGTGCCTTGATTGGCCTGGCTTTTAATCGTTAGGGAACCGCCGTGCAATTCAACAAGCTGTTTACTGATGGATAGGCCGAGCCCGGTTCCGCTTGCTGAAGGGTGACCTTCAACATGGACTTGCTCGAAGGGACGAAACAGGCTGTGTAGTTTCTCTTCAGGGATACCGACACCTGTATCAGAGATCTTAATTAATACTTCTTCTCCTACCTGGTAAGCGCTTAGTGTGATTTTGCCTTGTTCGGTATATTTGACGGCATTGCCTAGTATATTGATCAATATTTGCTGCACGCGAAACTCATCTGCATTTAAGTTTCTAACCTTAGGTGAAATCTCTGCTTTTAACTCAATAGGCTTCTTATCCAGAAGAGGTTTCATGGTGGTAAGTACTAACTCTGATATAGACTGAAGATCTATGGGAACGATATTCAGTTTTAGCTTTCCATGTTTGATACTCGAAAAATCAAGAATGTCGTTCACCAGGATATTCAAGCGCTGCGAGGTGTTAGAGATAAGCTCAATCTTGTTTTTTTGGTCTGGACTTAAGCTCTGCTGATCACTTTCGATTAATACTTTTGCTAGCCCCGAGATACCTTGTAAAGGCGTTCGTAGTTCGTGAGAGGTAGTGGCCAAAAACTCATCTTTGAAGGCATCCATTTCGATAAGTTCTTTATTTCGACTTTTTAGTTGCTTCGACATCGCCTCTACTAAGTCTAGGTTCTTCAGATAGTTCCGTTGAAGGGCGATGGACTGGGAGATAACAAAAGCCAGTACGCCAAAATGTGCGACATTAAAAGGTGTGCCGAAAATACCATTGGCTTTGAGTACATCATGAATAACGGTAAGCGCCAAAATAAGCAAGCTGGCGCCAAAAGCTTTAACCCGTTTTCCACCTGCCTGAACAACTTTTAAGTACATAGCCATTGCAAAGGTGACGCTAATTAATACCAGTACCTGAAATGCCACATTCAACTCGGTGTATATTCGGTTCTCGAATGCCAGGCAGATAAAGACAAAGGGGGTGATTAGCACCCATGAGACTCTCATGGTAAAGGCCGGGATATATTTCCGGTATAAGGCGCTAAAGAAGCCCATAAAGAAAGGAAGCGTCAGGTAAAAACTTAAATGCTCAAGGCGTTGGAGGCTTGCCCAGCTGAACCAGTCAAATAAGTGCAGAACCCGCTCATCAATCATTAAGCGCCTGAAGCCCACAGCCAAGCACAATAGACCAAAGTATAGAGCGCTAACCTCTTTTGAGCGGAAGGCGAATAATGAAAAATTATACAGGCCGATTGCAATTAGAATTGAGCCAAAGAAGACTGCCGATATGATCGGACGATACTCCATATTGAAACGGCCGGCCTCGCCCGTCATGCGTAGACTAAACCATATGCCGCCCTCGCGATAATGGTGATTAGACAGATGAATCACGATATCTAGTTCGCTAGCATGATTGGTGAGTTTGATTACTCTGGGTCTAAACTCAGGCGTTTCAGTGCTCTGATAATAACCGGGCTTACCGTTTTGGGCGCTAAGATTGCCGTTGATGTAAAGCTTGTAGGCGCTTGGCATGTCAGGAATATAGAGATAGATAGGCTCCAAATTCTGTGGCACCAGAACTTTTGCATGATACGTTGCAAGACCCAGAGGAGGATAGATTACCTGCTGTTCTTGAATGTGCTCACCCTTCATTGTGTCAACGCGTTGATTCTCGACAAAGCGATAGGGGTTTTTATTCCAAACACCGGGAACGGGAAATTTAATGGGGCTTTCTTCTGTCTTGTAGATGTCCTGAGGTGGAATGAAGCGGTTCCAGTAAGTATTCCAATAGCCGTCAAGGCTAAAAGATTGTTTGCTAGACCAATCTTTGTCTCGCAGGTCGATAACAAGGAGTTTATTCGTGCTTGCTTGAGCCGTATTACTTTCGGCCTGCAATGCAGAAGATACACCGGCTAAAAATAGGAAAAAAATGAGAAAGAGTGTATTTAAGCACGAGAGCTTAAGCATGTCTGACAGCCACTTATATTTTTATTATTGATCAATCATAAGGTTTATTGGCCGCTATGTCAGTGCACTCGTCTGCTTTATTGGTATTTTCTCGGTTTTTAATAAGGGCCTTAATTTCGCCAGAAAGCAGGGGTAAACAATATCAATAAAGTGAAGATCTCTAGGCGGCCCATTAGCATGGCAAAGCATAGAACCCACTTAGCGGTATCGGGAATGTCGCCGTAGTGTTGTGCGACATCACCTAAGCCTGGGCCTAAATTGTTAATACTGGCACCGACAGCTGACCAGGCAGTGACTTGGTCCAAGCCCGTTGCCAGTAACATTAAGAGCAAAATAACGAAGACGAACAAGTAAACCGAAAAGAAGCCCCAAACAGCTTCAATCACACGGTCGGGAACCGGCTTTTTGCCAAGTTTTACTGGAATAATGGCGTTGGGATGAATTAGACGTTGGATTTCTCTCAAGCCTTGCTTGTAGATGAGTAAGATTCGAATCGCCTTCATGCCACCGCCGGTTGAGCCTGCACAGCCGCCAACAAAGGCAACAACGAATAAGAGGAAGGGCAGTACGAATGGCCAGGCTGTGAAGTCTGCTGTAGCAAAGCCAGTGGTTGTTGCGATGGAAACAACTTCAAAGGCGCCTCGAATCATAGAGTCAGAGAAGCTATAAGTATCGGTGAAGTAAAGCGTTGCGATCGTAATAATGGTTACGATCAACATGAGCGATGCGTAAAAGCGGAACTCGGGGTCCATAAAGTACGTTCGCCAGCTATTGCTTCGCCATGCAGTGAAATGCAGCGCGAAATTAACCCCGGCGATAAACATAAAGAAGATGGCGATTAGTTCAATTACGCTATTATCGAAATAGCCAATACTGGCATCATGGGTTGAATAGCCGCCGATGGCGATGGTCGAAAAACTATGGCCTATGGCGTCAAACAGGGTCATTCCAGCGGCCCAGTAAGATAGCGCGCAAGCGACTGTTAGCCCGAGGTATATATACCAAAGAGCTTTGGCGGTTTCGGTGATTCGAGGCGTTAATTTACTGTCTTTTACCGGGCCGGGAGTCTCTGCTCGGTATAGCTGCATACCACCAATGCCTAGCATTGGAAGAATGGCGACAGCCAGTACGATCAAGCCCATGCCGCCAAGCCATTGCAATTGTTGTCGGTACCACAAGATAGATTTGGGCAGGTCATCTATCCCGGTAATGACGGTCGCGCCAGTGGTGGTTAGCCCCGATAGGGACTCAAAGTAAGCATCAACGAAGCGTAAATCAGGGGAGTCAGATAAATATAAGGGCACTGAACCACTCAGGCTGAGCAC
>NZ_LWFE01001446.1:0-1970 GCF_001635675.1 Oleiphilus sp. HI0061
GTATAGGTCGCGGGGTTTGATCTTGGGGTGCGTCCGATCGGGCTCTGATTAATATCGATCACTTTGTCGAAAAAGTGCATGCCGTGAATGGCTTCGTGCTCTGCTGCATTTAAGGTCGTGGCATTATTTAGTTCAGTCGCCGCTAAGGGGTAAAGCGTTGAGTTGATCAGGGTTGACTTACCAGAGCCTGAAACACCAGTAATGCAGGTAAATAAGCCAACTGGAATTTCAAGTGTAACGTTTTCAAGGTTATTTCCCTTGGCGCCTTGCAGAATGAGTTGTTTGTTCTTATTTGGTTTATGGCGTTCATCCGGGATTTCAATTCGTTTGCTGCCACACAGATATTGGCCGGTTAGGGATGCAGGGTTGGACATAACTTCATCAGGTGTACCTTCGGCGACGATCTCGCCACCATGTATTCCAGCCCCCGGGCCGATATCAATGACGTGATCGGCAAGTCTGATAGCATCTTCGTCGTGTTCAACAACGATTACAGTATTGCCTAGCTCTTTGAGATGAGTGAGCGTTTTTAAGAGGCGGTCATTGTCCCGTTGGTGAAGTCCGATCGATGGTTCATCCAGAATATACATGACGCCCACAAGCCCGGCGCCAATCTGGCTTGCTAGCCGTATTCTTTGGGCTTCGCCGCCGGATAATGTGTCGGCACTACGTTCCAGATTTAGATAATCTAGGCCTACGTTCACTAGAAACTCCAATCGTAAGCGGATCTCTTTTAGAATCTTGTCAGCTATTTCTCCTCGTTGACCGCTAAGTTCTAGGTTTTCGAAATAATCCAAAGCAGTACCAATGGGGAGCTTGGCTAAGTCGGGTAGTGAGTCTTTGTTTATGTAAACATGCCGCGATGCTTGTTTTAATCGAGTGCCATGGCAGCTTGGACAAGGTTGATTGTTCAGGTACTTAGCAAGGTCTTCCCGAACCATATTTGATTCAGTTTCTCTATAGCGTCTTTCGATGTTAGGAATGACACCTTCAAAAACGTGCGAGCGTTGTACGCTGTCGCCACGGCTATTGACATAGGTGAACGATATTTCTTCATCCTGGCTTCCGTAGAGGAGGGTTTGTTTAAAACTATCAGGTAGCTCCTCATAGGTACTAGAGATGTCGACATTATAGTGTTCGGCCACATTACTTAAGAGTTGAAAGTAGTAGATCGTGCGTCGATCCCAGCCCCTAATCGCGCCTTCTGCAAGTGTTAGGCTGGGGTTGTGTACGATTCTATCAGGATCAAAAAACTGATTAACGCCTAAGCCATCGCAGGAGCCACAAGCACCGGCAGGATTATTGAAAGAGAACATGCGAGGCTCAAGCTCGCTAATTGCATAACCGCAATGGGGGCAAGCAAATCGTGAAGAGAAGATGATCTCTTCTAGGTCATCGTCTTCACCCATTGGGGCAACAACTGCAATGCCGTCGGTTAGGGCAAGGCATGTCTCAAAGGATTCTGCGATACGTTGTTGGATATCGCTGCGAACCTTAAAGCGATCAACAACTACTTCAATAGTGTGTTTCTTGTTCTTCTCGAGCTTGGGCGTGTCATCAAGATCAGTAATGATGCCGTCAATTCGGGCCCGAATAAATCCTTGGCTTAAGAGGTCTTGGAATACATGAAGATGTTCGCCCTTGCGGTTTTGAACAATTGGGGCGAGCAGCATAAGCCGACTTTCTTCAGGGAGCTCAAGCACTTTATCAACCATCTGGCTAACGGTTTGCGCATTAAGTGGTACGTCATGTTCAGGGCATCGGGGTTCGCCTGCGCGAGCGAATAGAAGTCTAAGGTAGTCATAGATCTCAGTAATCGTACCGACAGTAGATCGTGGATTGTGAGAGGTGGATTTTTGCTCGATGGATATGGCTGGAGAAAGACCTTCAATATGGTCGACTTCAGGTTTGTCCATCATCGACAGGAATTGACGAGCGTAAGTCGACAGAGACTCGACATAACGTCGCTG
>NZ_LWFE01001447.1:0-1762 GCF_001635675.1 Oleiphilus sp. HI0061
GCAAGATATCATGTCTTCCGAAAGACCCGACAAACTTACAGAGCTTCAGTTAGAGCAATACGACATTCTACTGGAGGAGCAGGCGTACTCATTCGAAGAGCAAGCTTTGGAGATTTATCAGATTAACCTCGATAAGGTTCCTGATGGTGAGTACGATAGATGGATTGCAGCCACCTATGAAGTGTTAGCTGAAATGAATCCAACAGAGTTTGAACGTAAATCAAAGGCGATCTTACATGCTGATGAATATTTCTAAGCCTATGAGTCATATATCTAAGGTAATCCTTGTTATAGGTGCTTTGTATTTTGTCGTAGCTTGTTCAAGTACTAGCAAAAAAATAGAGCCTATCCAGATTGAGAAGCCGGCTAGCGCTATTGTTAAGCCAATCCTCACGGAAGACGATAAAATTGCATACAAGCAAGGTCTAGCTCTTATCAAAGAAAAATCTTACGTTGAAGCAGAAGAGATATTTAAGGGCTTAATTGATAGATATCCGACCCTGGCTGGTGCATACGTTAACCTTGGTTTGATTCGTCATTCAAATAGGCAGTTAGCTGAAGCTGAAGGCTACTATCAGCAAGCACTAGATATTAATCCTAAAAACGTAAACGCTTTGATTCAATTATCTTTGATTAGCCAGGATGAAGGTAAGTTTCAGGACAGTGAACGATTTTTAAAGTCAGCCTTAGCAAAGGATTCAAATCATCCGATGGTTAATTACAATCTCGGGGTACTTTATGAGTTGTACCTACGTGATTACGACCAAGCAATTGAACATTACCAGGCTTATGTTAAAAATGCGGGTGAAGACGACACAAAGACTGTAGAGCGCTGGATAAAAATGCTGGAGCGTAAGTAAATGAATTTGATCAAATTGAGAAGGATTAAAGCAATTTCTTGTCTGATATCTGTCATTTTGTTGCTTATGTCTCCTTTTGCGGTTTCTAAGTCGAATCAAGATGAAAAGAGGGTTGAAACGCTGTCGGAAGTCTCTATTATTGGCAGCTCTGAACTGCCAAATGTAAGTTTTGATCTGCCATGGAAACTACCAACTATAGAGAAGCGTGATGAAGCGTCTCCGCCAAAAAGTATTCCTGGCATTTTAGATAGCATTGAACCTGTCCGGTTCCGACAGCAGATTCATTTTTCAAGGTTTTTGGAAGTCGATTCTCCGTCTTTCAAACCTCGATAGTGTAATGGAAAGCGTAAAACCTTGTAAATTTGTAGGGAATTTATGAGCGTGTCCCGGAATTCCTGGGTTGCTGTCTATACACTTGCAATCACATAGTCGTTCGTCAACAAGGAACGTGAACCTGTTCATACGTATTAAGGTGCAGGTAAAGACATAATGAAAATCAGCATTATAGCTGACGACAAACTCTGTTTTATTTCGTTGATGTTTATTTAGTCATCAACGCCGAACAATTACTTTGAATACAAAAAATAGATGCGGTAGCGATTCTATGAGCATTACGTACTCGTAGTATTTGCAAAACGCTTTAATTAGAACATTAAGGGGCACAAATCATGTTAGATACGATCTTGCGATTTTTTCAGGAAGGTGGGGCGTTTATGTACCCAATCGCAGTCGTTTTAGTAATCGGTTTAGCGATTGCTATTGAGCGTTTTATATATTTAACCGCAGCAAAGAACTCTAATAGAAATGCCTTTGATAAGGGGCTGTTACCGATTCTTAGAAAGCGCGATTACCCAAAAGCGCTAAAGTTTGCTAACGACTCACAGGCTGCTATTGCAGCAATT
>NZ_LWFE01001448.1:0-1527 GCF_001635675.1 Oleiphilus sp. HI0061
GGGAATCTTGGTTATGTTGATGGTGGGACGCTTAGTCATGCCTTTTCCGGGCGCAAGCCTGTTATTGAAGAAGGTTGATTAAATGAGTGTCCAGATTATTAATGATGCAGCAGCGCTTACTGAGGCTATAAAGCTTTGTTTAAATGAAACTGTCGTTGCAATCGATACCGAATTTATGCGAACCAACACCTATTTCGCAGCACCGGGTCTCATACAGATTGCAGCAGGCGAGCACGTCTACCTGATTGACCCTTTGGAAGTAGATGATCTCAGTTTGTTAGCGCCTTTGCTAGAAAGTGAGTCAGTGGTCAAGGTCTTGCATTCGATGAGTGAAGATATTGAGCTTTTGTTTCATTCGACGGGTGCGCGCATCAAAGCCGCGTTTGATACCCAGTTGGCGGCAGCATTTTTGGGTTTAGGGCCGTCGCTTGGTTACCAAAAGCTTGTGCAAGAGGTGCTTGGGCATGAGCTAGACAAGTCTGAAACGCGCTCCGACTGGCTGCGTCGCCCTTTGTCTGATAGCCAGTTAGCTTATGCTGCGAAAGATGTTGAGTATTTGCTGACGCTTTATTCTGAGCTGCAGGCACAGCTTTCAGCCAAGTCTTTTATGGCAGCGGTATTAGAAGAAAGTGCTTCATTGGTTCAGCAGTTTTTTCAGTCTTGGGATGCACCAGAGAATGCTTATTTGAAGCTGCGTGGTGGCTGTGAGCTTAAAAAGGTGGATCAGTCTTTACTAAAAACGCTGGTTATGTGGCGTGATGACTTGGCACAATCAAAAAATATTCCTAAACCTTGGGTGTTTTCAGATACAAGTTTGATTCAAATTGCTGAAACACATCCAGAAGTTTTGTCTGACCTGAAGCGTATTAAAGATATTCAGCATAAATCTATTCGCCGCTATGGCGAGGAATTGTTGGAAATAATTGCGGAGTTTAGTGATTCAGAAATTGACTTACGCCCGATTGACCGACCGGTTAGAGGCCGGGAGCTGGATTATTACCAGAAGCTAAAAGCGATAGTCGCGCAGGTCGCCAAAGATTCGGGGATTGCTGTTCAGTTACTGGGCTCAAGAAAAATGTTAGAACGTGTTGTCATAAATGTTCGTCGGCATGGCGATAAAAGTTTGCCTAACGAGTATTTGGGATGGCGCAAGCCTTGGTTAGCAGAAAAAATGTCAAAGGCGCTAGGAATTTAGGAGAAATGATGACGCAATATACCTCGAGTACGAAACGATTTTGCTCGGTTTATAAGAGTAAAAAGAAGCAGGAAATGTACTTATACCTCGACCGAGCGGATGAACTGACTTCTTTGCCTGATGCACTGATGCAAATATTTGGGCAAGCTGAGCATGTGATGGATATGATACTCACGCCAGAAAAGAAATTGGCCCGTGCGGATGCTAAGAAAATTTTGGACGATATTGCTGAGAAAGGCTTTTATTTGCAGATGCCGCCAGCAAAAGACCCGGAAATGTTGGATTTATATAAGCCACCTAAAGATAGTTTGCACGGCTAAATTAATGACGGT
>NZ_LWFE01001449.1:0-337 GCF_001635675.1 Oleiphilus sp. HI0061
ATGGCGAGGAATTGTTGGAAATAATTGCGGAGTTTAGTGATTCAGAAATTGACTTACGCCCGATTGACCGACCGGTTAGAGGCCGGGAGCTGGATTATTACCAGAAGCTAAAAGCGATAGTCGCGCAGGTCGCCAAAGATTCGGGGATTGCTGTTCAGTTACTGGGCTCAAGAAAAATGTTAGAACGTGTTGTCATAAATGTTCGTCGGCATGGCGATAAAAGTTTGCCTAACGAGTATTTGGGATGGCGCAAGCCTTGGTTAGCAGAAAAAATGTCAAAGGCGCTAGGAATTTAGGAGAAATGATGACGCAATATACCTCGAGTACGAAACGATTT
>NZ_LWFE01001450.1:0-1174 GCF_001635675.1 Oleiphilus sp. HI0061
TATGCGTAACAAGGCAAACCGCTTAGAAGAGTTGTTTTTGGACTTGGTTGAGAACGCCAAAACGCAGGAGGAAGTGTAAGATGAATGCGCATCAGGTATGGGTCGCTTTCTTGACTATTGTGACCAAAGAGATTCGTCGCTTTACTCGTATATGGGTACAAACATTGTTGCCACCGGCGATAATGATGGCTTTGTACTTCGTCATCTTTGGCAACTTGATTGGCCCGAGAATTGGTGACATGGACGGTTTTGACTACATGGACTTTATTGTTCCCGGCTTAATCATGATGTCAGTGATTACTAACTCCTATGCTAACGTAGTGTCCTCTTTTTTTAGCATGAAGTTTCAACATAGCATTGAAGAAATTCTGGTCTCACCTGTACCTAACTGGGTAGTCTTGTCCGGTTATGTGATGGGCGGTGTTGGTCGCGGTATATCTGTTGGTCTGATCGTGACACTACTGTCGCTGGGTTTTACCGATTTACGTGTTGAAAATATCGCCGTAACGGCCAGCATTGTTATTCTGACGGCTATCCTGTTCTCGATAGGCGGTTTTATCAATGCGATTTATGCGACAAAATTCGATGACATATCGATAGTGCCAACGTTTATATTGACGCCACTTACTTACTTGGGGGGTGTTTTTTATAGTATCAGTTTGTTGCCTGAGTTCTGGCAGGGGGTCTCCCAAATTAACCCTATACTGTATATGGTTAACGCTTTTCGCTATGGTATTCTTGGTGTAAGTGATGTCGATATTGGTATTTCATATTTGATGATTTGCGGATTTATCGTAATAGGCTTTTCTTATGCGCTTTACTTATTGAATCGCGGAAAAGGCATAAGAGCGTAATATGATTTTGCCTCTAAGCTAATATATAAGAATCAGTACATAGCGTAGTTTTTTCACTTTCAGAACTTAGGAGTAAAAAGTGACGGATGCTCATCAAAGCCAATTAGGTAAAGGGACTGAATACGATCAAAGCTATTCACCCGAGATACTTTTTCCCTTAGACCGAAAACAAAATCGTGAAAGTCTGAACCTGAGTGCTGATATTCCTTTTCATGGTGAAGACCGCTGGACCTGTTACGAGCTGTCCTGGCTTAACTCAAAAGGTAAGCCTCAGGCAGCGATCGCGTACTTTAGCATTCCATGTGATTCGCCATACATGA
>NZ_LWFE01001451.1:0-879 GCF_001635675.1 Oleiphilus sp. HI0061
ATCGCTAGCTTCGGATCAGTCTCTTTACCGTTACTGCCGCCTGTTGCAGAGCTACCAGAGTTAGCACTGCTAGCACCGTCGTTTGTCTTTTCAGCAACAACAAGCTTGAGTTCATCACCAGCCCGCTTAACTGCTGGCTGATTAACGTCAGTTTTCGGTGCTTGGCTTGAAGCTACCGACTTCGAGCGTTTGCCTCTCGCAGACTCGTTCTGCGAAATAACTTCTTCTATTGCCTGATGCGTTGAACGCTGCTTAATCTGCTCAAGGCTGGGCAAACGTAGAACCTGACCTGCCTTCAATTTATTGATATTACCCTGAATGAAGGCACCTGGATTTAGGTCCTGAATAGCCAACATAACCTGCTGAGGGCTAACACTTCTATTTGGCCGCGCCTTGATTGCGATATCCCATAACGTATCAGAGCTACCAGTTGGGCCGTACTCACCACCTGAAATACCAGTCGAAGGGTTAGCAACAGAACGGCGACTTACCGGTGCAGGCTCTGGTACATTAAAAACATCGCCAGTTTGCGCTACCTGCGTCGTAACACTTGCAGCTTTAACCGGTGCGACAGGGTCTTCTGAAAATAATGGAGGATCAATCAACAAAGCGTATTCACGCAATAGTCGGCCACTTGGCCAAATCACTTCTACTAAGAAATTTAAAAACGGCTCTCGGACAGGTTTGTTTGTCGTAAGAACAACGACAAGCTTACCATCGGCATTCGTTTCAACTTTAAACCTCAGATCGGATAAAAAGTAAACACGGTCGACATTCGCTTTTAAAAACTCTTCGCGCGTTGCTAGTCCAGGAAGAATTTCTTCTGCCGAGAAATCACCTGAGTTTACAAGCTCTATTTCAGCTTTTAAGGGTTGGTTA
>NZ_LWFE01001452.1:0-442 GCF_001635675.1 Oleiphilus sp. HI0061
TACTCTTTAAGGAATACTTAAACCTACCTCTTCCCCCAATAATTCCCGTAGCGCCTGCTTTAAAGCCATTTTCGCATCATCGTCACCATGAACAATTCTTATTTCTGAAGGCTTAGCTTTCATACCTTGCACAAAGTTCAGCAAGTCTTCCTGACCTGCATGCGCAGAGTAACCCGAGATCGTATGTACAGCGGCATTAATCGTATAGCGCTTACCCTCTAGCTCGACATAGCCATTTCGTGTCCCGTAAGTTTGAATATCTCGCCCTGCAGTTCCCTCAGCTTGATAACCTACAAACAGAATATCAGTACGCTTATCTTCAATTAAGGCTTTTAAATAATTAACAATACGTCCACCAGCACACATACCGCTAGCGGCGATCACAATGGCTGGGCGAGCCGTCTTTGCTAAATAATTCACTGTGTCGAGGTGAGTTTGATGA
>NZ_LWFE01001453.1:0-342 GCF_001635675.1 Oleiphilus sp. HI0061
CAGTATCGACTCTCATTCTGATGAAATCGCGTTTTTCATCCCAGGTACGGCTATACAGGTTATTCATCTATTCAACACCTCTTATGGATAAATGTCTCACCTTCATTTATATGTCTAAATATGGTTGCTGTCAAAGAGCAAAACCACAAGATATTCGACTATTAGCAATTGGTAAGATTCTAGTAATAAGTTGATGCGGATGAAATTCACCCCAGCGCATCAAGCTTGATGATACCGCTGGGGCAAAAGTTTTTCTATGGTGTGTTGCTCATTTTTAGAACGAAATGGGCAAATAATAGACTAAGTGTTTGTTTTTAAAGCAGCCTAAAAAATAAGCTTTTT
>NZ_LWFE01001454.1:0-1346 GCF_001635675.1 Oleiphilus sp. HI0061
TAAACACCTTTACCGGAGGCGATATCGACGGCAACGACCATCAAGTTTACTACGTAAACAACAAGAGTATTGACGGCTTGGGCTTAAGCGCTTACTTCTTGGACCTGAAAGATATTCATGACACTTTCGGTATCCGAGCAAACGGTAAAGTGAAAGCAAGTGACGACCTTACTGTCCTTTATACCGCTGAATTTGCCCAACAAACTACTGACGATGATAATGAGCATGAAACGAATTATCTTAACCTTGAAGCAGGTGTAAATGTTTCAGGCTTTACCGCTAAGCTGGGTTACGAAACTCTTGGCTCAGATGACGGTAATGCCATGTTTAAGACACCTCTTGCAACCAAGCATAAGTTCAACGGTTGGGCTGACAAGTTTGCTGCTGAAAAAGGAACTGACGGCTTAGTAGACACCTCGCTTAGCATTTCAACCAAAAACTACGGTCCTAAGATCGCGGTAATCTACCACCAGTTTGACGCCGATGAAGGTAGTGCAGATTTAGGTAGTGAAATTGACATTCTAGTTGCCAAGAAGTTTTCTGATAACTACACAGGGCTAATCAAGCTTGCCGATTACAGTAAAGGAGACTCGGGCGAGGATACTACGAAAATTTGGGTGCAGCTCGCAGCTAAATTCTAGTCTCTTAGGTTAATTTTTACTGCTAGCGGAGGTTTCTTCCACCTCCGCTTTTTTTATGCCCGATAGCCACAAAATATCCCCGTGAATTCCAGCATTTTTTTTGATCAGTGCTAAACTAAACGAATCAATAAAAACAAAGCACTTACGAGAGCCTCAGATACCGGATAGAACTAAGTCTTATCTTTTTAAATCTGGCCCTAAATACGCTACGTAAGTGAGTTTGGGAGACACTGCCAATGCTTAGCGAGAACACCCAACAAACCGTCATTGCAGCAAAGGTTGCCGCTGAGCTCTATCATGCTCAGGAGATTACTCGAAGCTTATCTATTTCTTCCAAAAATTTGCGCGTACTCGCTAAACGTATTGGCGAAAGCGCAGCCGGTCTAGCTGTTTTGGCAACCTTTTATGATGAGTGTTCACGTGAATCCATATCCTTGGCCGACCTGGTGAGTACCATGACTGTTGAAACCGCCAATAAAGCCGTTCGCGAGTGGCGTACCAGTTTATTTGAAGAGAAGCTTGAAAAAGCCTATAGAGTGATGGAACCGGACAAAGTACCTCAGATCGTCCAACAACACATCCAGGGGCGCCCTCAACGCGAGCAGCAAAGCCGTGAACGCATTGCACGCTTTAACCGCGAACTAAATGACCTTCTGACGGAAATGCAAAAGAATATTCTNTNGCATNTCCGTCAGAAGGTCATTT
>NZ_LWFE01001455.1:0-1497 GCF_001635675.1 Oleiphilus sp. HI0061
AACTTTACCTAGCTTGTCCGCCACTGAACTCATGAACAAGCCTCCAACAACTCGCCATCTTCCGACAAACGAATAGCTATCTGACCGACGCTACCCGCCCCCTGAGTAAGTAATAAGTCGCCGTCTTGAAGCACTGTGGACAAAAGTTTTTCCAGGTTCGGCACTACCTCATCTACCTGGTGACCACCATCGATATAAATTGGCTCAGCACCACCACGCTGACGAATACTGCGGCACAATGCGCGACTATCAGCACTTGGAATTGGTGTCTCGCCAGCGGGGTAAACTTCCATCAATAGCAACACATCCACCTTGGCGAGAACTTTTACGAAGTCCTCATATAGGTCACTGGTACGGCTATAACGATGCGGTTGAAAAACCATGACCAATCGTTTGTCTGGCCAACCCGCACGAATCGCCTGGAGTGTCGCTTCCACCTCACTTGGGTGATGCCCGTAATCATCAACCAACATAACTTTTGAAGCGCTCTTCGCTTCAGTATCTTGTCGTTGAACAGCGTAGTCGCCATACACCTGAAAACGACGCCCTACCCCTTGGAAACTTTCCAAGGCTCTTTGAATTGCGGCATCTTCAACACCCTCATCACTCGCCACAGTGATAGCAGCCAGTGCATTCAGAACATTATGATGCCCCGGCATTTGTAGCGTGATATCCAGGTCATTCATACCCGCCGGTCTCTGTACGGTAAAGCGATTGTGCATACCGTCTTGGCGAATATTATGCGCCCGATAATCCGCACTTTCTGACACACCATAAGTAAGGACGGCACGTGATACCTGAGGCATTATTTCTTCTACTACTGGGTCGTCTACACACATCACCGCAGCACCGTAAAACGGCAGGTTATGAAGGAAGTCTACAAAGGTCTGTTTAAGCTTTGAGAAGTCGCCACCATAGGTATGCATATGATCCGCTTCGATATTTGTAACCACTGAAATCATCGGTGTAAGGTGCAAGAATGACGCATCACTCTCATCTGCTTCAGCAACCAGGTATCGAGACCCACCCAGACTTGCATTGGTACCCGCGCTATTTAAGCGACCACCGATCACATACGTAGGGTCTAAACCTGCCTCGGCGAGTACCGATGCAATCAAACTGGTTGTAGTTGTTTTGCCATGCGTTCCCGCAATCGCGATACCGTGACGATAACGCATTATTTCAGCCAGCATTTCTGCTCGCGGAACAATTGGCGTACGGTGCTCTCTGGCTGCAGCCACTTCCGGGTTGTTTTCATCAATCGCAGAAGAAACCACTACTACATCGGCTTGTGCGACATTTTCCGCATCATGCCCAAAATAGATTTTCACTCCTAATGAAGCGAGTCGTTTTGTCACTGCTGACTCATTTAAATCTGAACCCGAGATTTGGTAACCCTGGTTACGTAGCACTTCTGCAATTCCGCACATGCCCGCGCCACCAATACCTACGAAATGGATCAGACTGATACGGCGCATCTCTGGAATTTCACTCAAT
>NZ_LWFE01001456.1:0-13193 GCF_001635675.1 Oleiphilus sp. HI0061
TTCCTGCGTTTTCAACTTTTACTTTGAAATAGTCGAGTTCAGAAACATAGGAGCCTGTTTCAACCAGAGCCTCGAAATCATTCAGCACCTGAGCAGAACTCCGACCTTCAGGTAGAACCAAGGAATCACCATCAATAGATATACCCAGGTCAGCGTATGCCTTAAAAACACCGTTAGCAACAGATTTAAAGTTTGCATATCGCTCTGACTCTAAATCGACGCTATAGATCGAGATATCGGAGAAAGCGACTGGGCCTTTAACTGCACCACTATTTAGAAAAATGTCTAAGGATTCGTTTCCTTCCGTGTCTTCTGGTAAAGGAACATATTTACTATCACCCTCGCCACAACCGGAAAGAATTAAAAGGAGTGTAAACAGGGAGCTCCAAGAAAACAGTCTAAACCTTTGAGTTATCATATAAGCGGCACTTTTCCATGTCTGGCTACGTAGTTTAGTCAGTTGTAGCGATAGTCGGCTTTATTACAAAATATCCCTAATGCTACAAAATCAGAAAAAGTCTTACAAATGAAGGAATTCCGAAGCGTGAACTGAGACAACAAAAAGAAAAAGAGCGTTCAAAAAACGCTCTCAAATCGAAGAAAAATGACGAAAAGTTTAAAATCAGAATATGCGATTAAGACCATTTAGTGCCGCAACACGATATGCTTCTGCCATAGTTGGGTAGTTAAATGTGGTATTAATGAAGTAATCTAGGGTATTTGCATCACCTTCCTGATTCATAATCGCCTGACCGATGTGTACGATTTCGGCCGCCTGATCTCCAAAGCAATGGATTCCCAATATTTTTTTGGTCTCACGATGGAACAATATTTTAAGCATTCCGACCGCTTCACCGGTAATCTGAGCTCTAGCCAAGTCTTTGAAAAATGCCTGCCCTACTTCATAAGGAACTTTGGCTTCCGTAAGCTCCTTTTCATTCTTACCGACAGAGCTAATTTCTGGGATCGTATAGATACCGGTAGGTACATCATTAATAAACCTGAAGTAACTATCGTTAAGCAAAGCGGATGAAGCAGAGCGACCTTGATCGTAAGCAGCGCTAGCAAGTGCTGGCCAACCAATCACATCACCTACAGCATAGATATTCTCTACATCTGTTCGATAGTGGTCGTCAATTGAAAGCTGACCGCGTGAGTTTGCTTCAAGACCTATATTTTCTAGCCCAAGATTTTGGGTATTGCCGCTGCGACCATTACACCAAAGAAAAGCATCAGCTTTGATCTTTTTGCCCGACTCGAAAGTAACCTCTACACCGTAATCGGTACCGACAACTGTCTCGTAGGTTTCGTTGTGTCGGACAAGAACACCATTGTTTCGAAGGTGATAGCTAAGCGCATCAGAAATCTCATCATCAAGGAATGATAGTAATTTCTCGCCAGGATTAATCAGGTCGACTTTCACACCTAAACCGGAAAAAATTGATGCATACTCGGAGCCAATAACACCGGCACCATAAATAACCATAGTGCGTGGAGTATGGCTAAGCTGCAATACCGAATCACTACAATAGATACGCTCATGCGTAAAATCAACGTTGGACGGACGATAGGGACTAGACCCGCTAGCTATGATCGCCTCTTTAAAATGAACAATATCTGCGGAACCATTTCCACGTATTTCTATACGATTATCATCTAGAAAGTAGGCCGACCCGTTGTACAAGTCTATTTTATTTCGCGCATAAAAACGGGTTCTTAGCTTAACCTGTTTACTGATTACCTTTTCTGCGTTCTTCAAGACTCTCGGAAAGGAAAACCATCTTGGCTCACCGATATCACGGAACATGGTATTGGTGTTAAAGGTAATAATCTGCTTAACGGCGTGTCGAAGTGCTTTGGAAGGTATTGTTCCAACATGAGCACAGTTCCCGCCAACTACGGGTTTATCTTCGATCACAGCGACCATTTTATGGCCTTTTGCAGCGTTTAACGCTGCCCCTTCACCTGCAGGGCCTGCGCCAATTACTACAACATCATAATGATACTCAGCCATATAACCTTGATCTCCTGAACCTCTAGAAAAAACCGTATGTAATGATACTTAAGCTGTATCTACTTCATTGCATTATAAGAAATATCTTTTCCGGTAGCGTCTTTAGCAGAACTATCAACTTCTTTGTCGCATTTATCCTTGTCACCGCCACAGACGTCGCAAGCAACCTCCATACCAAGCGCACTCATTCCACCACACGAACCGGTAATCGGCTTATTGGCAAAAATAACGCCAACAGCCATAACCAACATTAACAGGGCAAGAACACCGAAAACTATGAAAAATAACTCCATAAGTTCCTCCTACTTAAGATACTGTTTAAACGAATCAGTGTGCATTGTTATGAGGCCTTCATCACCTCGATAGATAAATAACGCACTGATATTGTGCTTTGAGGCAAACTCATACCCCCTCTGCTCACCCATCACCATTAGCGCCGTCGCAAGCCCGTCAGCTAACATGCAATCTTCAGCAATCACACTAACAGATGCAAGCAGATGCTCAACTGGCCTGCCGCTGAGTGGGTCAATCGTGTGAGAATATCGTTTACCATTTTCTTCAAAATAATTTCGGTAATCTCCCGACGTAGCGAGCGCAGCATTACCAAGATGAACCCTAGTATAAACGTTTCTACCCTGTTTATCAGGTGATTCAATACCTAATACCCACAAGGAGTCACGAACACTTCTACCATGAGTCACTACCTCACCACCAATTTCTACCAGAAAGTTTGCGATGCCTTGCTCACGCAACGCGATAGCAACTTTATCTGCTGCAAAACCTTTAGCAATAGCAGAGAGGTCTAATTCTACGTCCTGGAGTTTGTACAGTTGACCGTCAACCAATTTAAAGCGTTGAACACCTACTTTTTCAAGCACAGAAGCGAGATTCTTTTCTTCAACAACTATCCCCTTGTGCTTAGAGCCACCGCCAAAGCCCCAGGCATCAATTAGCGGACCAACAGTTGGGTCGAAGCTCCCTTCGCTCAAGTTATTTAACGCAAGCGCCTCATTAAGCACTTCAATAGTTGTGGCCGACAAGGAAACACCCTCACCTATAGCAGCGCGATTAAATCTAGAGACTTCGGAGTCAGGCTTATAAGTAGACATCAAAGAGTCTATCGAAGCAAGCTCAGCCTCAATCGCAGACTGGATCGTTTTTAGCTGTGAACTATCAATCTCCGATGGGCTTACAATATTTATATTGTAAGTGGTACCCATCGTCGAACCACTTAAAGAATATTGAAGTCGATCTGGATGAGGTTGGCCGCACGCCATTAGGCCGAGCATCAAAACCAAAAAAATAGAAAATCTAAACACAATAAATAAAAACCGCTGTAAACGAAAAACGCCAGCCTTATTCAGGGCTGGCGTAACTAGAAATATAACTAGACGAGATTAACCGCCAAAGTCATCGAGTAAGATGTTCTCATCTTCAACACCTAGACTCTTAAGCATCTGAATAACAGCTGCGTTCATCATTGGAGGCCCACACATGTAGTACTCACAATCTTCTGGTGCTGGATGGTCTTTGAGGTAATTTTCATATAGAACATTATGAATAAACCCGGTGTAACCCTTCCAGTTATCTTCTTCCATCGGATCAGATAACGCAGCATGCCATACAAAGTTTTCATTTTCTTCTGCTAGCTTGTCATACTCGTCCTGATAAAACATTTCTCTCAAGCTTCGAGCACCATACCAGAATGACATCTTACGCTTAGACTCAAGTCGCTTAAGCTGATCAAAAATATGTGAACGCATCGGGGCCATACCCGCACCGCCACCAACAAATACCATTTCGTTGTCAGTATCTTTAGCAAAGAACTCACCAAATGGCCCGTAAACATCGATGGTATCGCCCTTCTTAAGATTGAATACGTAAGATGACATTATCCCTGGAGGGTGGTTCGTTCCTGGAGGAGGCGAAGCGATACGAATGTTGAACTTAACAAGCCCTTTTTCTTCAGGATAGTTTGCCATTGAGTAAGCTCGTATAACGTCTTCTTTAACAATTGACTTATACTGCCACAAGTTGAATTTATCCCAGTCTTCGCGATATTCGTCTTGAATTTCAAAGTTTTTATAATCAACTTCGTGAGGTGGACACTCAAGCTGAACATAACCACCAGCGCGAAAGTCAACGTTCTCGCCCTCTGGCAACTTAAGAACCAGTTCTTTAATGAAAGTAGCTACGTTGTCGTTTGATTCAACAGTACAAACCCACTTCTTAACGCCAAATACTTCTTCGTCAACTTCGACTTTCATGTCCTGTTTCACAGGAACCTGACAAGCGAGTCTCCAGCCTTCACCTTCTTCACGCTTGGTAAAGTAAGCTTTTTCAGTTGGAAGCATAGAGCCACCACCTTCTAAAACTTTACACTTACACTGCGCACATGTACCACCGCCACCACAAGCTGATGATAGAAATAGGCCTTCAGAAGCAAGCGTTTGAAGTAGCTTTCCTCCTGCCGGGGTTTTAATAGTGTTGTCAGGATCTTCGTTTATCAAGATAGAGACGTCACCACTACTCACTAATTGTTTTCTTGCGATCAGTATGATGGCTACAAGTGACAGTACAATCACCGTAAACATCACCACACCGAGTACTATTTCTGCATTCATATTAATACCTTATCTATCTACCCAGTGTTAATTAAAGCGAGATACCAGAGAACGACATAAAACCTAGTGACATCAAGCCTACAGTGATAAAGGTAATACCCAAGCCACGCAGACCTTCAGGCACATCACTGTACTTGAGCTTTTCTCGGATACCGGCCAATGCGACGATCGCAAGAGCCCAACCGACACCAGCACCCAAGCCATAGACCGTGCTCTCAGCAAGATTATAATCACGCTCAACCATAAATAGAGATGCACCCATGATCGCACAGTTTACTGTGATCAATGGTAGGAATACCCCAAGAGCGTTATACAGATCCGGGAAGTACTTATCCAAAACCATTTCTAGAATCTGTACCAAAGCAGCGATAACACCAATGTAAGTTAACAAACCTAAGAAACTCAGGTCTACATCAGGATAGCCCGCCCAAGCCAAGGCTCCATCTTTTAGAAGGTAGGTATAAATAAGATTATTTACAGGAACAGTGATTGCCAATACAACGACTACGGCAATACCTAGACCGGTTGCAGCTTGAATCTTCTTAGAAATCGCAAGGAAGGTACACATTCCCAAAAAGAATGCCAAAGCCATATTTTCAACAAATACAGCCTTAACAAATAGGCTTAAATAATATTCGATCATTAGAACGCCTCCTTAACAGAGTGAGACGAGATTTTGTAATCAGCAGGCTCTACCTGGTCTTTCTTCCATTGCCTTAAGCCCCAAATAAGCAAACCGATGATAAAGAAAGCACTTGGAGGAAGCAGCAACATACCATTAGGTACATACCAGCCACCATTGTTAACGGTAGGCATAAGCTCGATGCCAAACAACATGCCTGAACCAAACAATTCACGTACAAAAGCGACTAATAGCAAAATAACGGCATATCCTAAACCATTACCTATGCCATCCAGGAAACTCATGCCTGGGCCATTTTGCATTGCAAACGCTTCAGCACGCCCCATTACGATACAGTTCGTGATAATCAAGCCCACAAAAACTGAAAGCTGCTTACTAAGTTCATAGGCATAGGCCTTGAGAACCTGATCAACAACAATTACCAACGAAGCAATGATAGTCATTTGAACAATGATTCGTATGTTCGAAGGTATTTGGCTACGAATTACGGATACAAACAAGTTAGATAGGCCACATACTGCACATACAGCCAAGCCCATAACAACCGATAGCTCCATACTAGTGGTAACGGCTAACGCAGAACAAATACCTAAGATTTGAAGTGCGATAGGGTTATTGCTAAAAACTGGTTCAAAAAGAACTTTTTTTGCTGTTACATCACTCATTCTTAAGCTCCTTCACGCAAGCGATTCAGGTACTTTTGGAATCCCTGCTCGCCAGTCCAATATTGAATAAGGTTAGTCACACCCACACTAGTCAAAGTAGCACCAGATAGACCGTCTACCATGTATTCGGCATCAGCTCGACTTTTATCAACTGCGCCTTTAATCAAGCCAAGCTTTGGCTGATCGCTAGACGCGAAGTCGTAGACCTTTTTACCCGGCCAAATCGCTTTCCAGCGCGGATTATCAACCTCACCACCCAAGCCAGGAGTCTCGGCATGCTCATAGAAGCCAAGCCCAACGACTGTATTAGCATCGCCCTCCAAAGCCAAGAAACCATGCAGTGTCGACCATAAGCCATAACCGCTTACAGGAAGAATGATCGTTTCAATCTTTCCGGCATCTTCAACCAAGTAGATCTTGGCGAACTTAACTCTACGCTTGATACCTGCAACGTCGTCAGCTCGCGAAAGAGTTGTTGAAAAGGCTGGATCTTTAGCCGCTTTTCTCTGGTCGTAATCAAGGACATTTTCCTTATTTACTGCAGAAGCCTCGACATATTCACCGCTATCCAAGTCAACCAACATTGGCTTAATCGCAGAGAAGGCATTCTCAATTTCAGTCGCCGAAGCGCCCTCAACCAATAAGCCTGCGGCAGCCAAAATATTAGCTTTAAGGTTTAGCGCCTTGTTCTTCTCTTGTATTGGCTTTAACAGTACAACAGAGCCCGCTACTACAATCGAACAGACAATACAGAGCAAAAATGCAACCGTAATAGTTTTTCCTACCGTTTCTTTACTAGACACGTGCCAATCTCCTCTTGATATTCGCTTGCATTACCAAGTGGTCAATATATGGTGCGAACAGGTTAGCGAACAATATTGCCAACATCATGCCTTCAGGGAATGCAGGGTTAACAACACGTATTAAAACAACCATTACACCGATGAGCGCACCAAATACAAACTTACCTTGGTTAGTCATTGATGCGGATACTGGGTCTGTTGCCATAAAAAACATCCCGAACGCAAAACCACCAATAACAAGATGCCAATAAAAAGGCATTGCAAACATAGGGTTAGTGTCAGAGCCGATCATATTGAAGATAAGTGACATTGCTGTCATACCACCAAATACACCAACAACGATACGCCAGGAAGCAATTTTGGTTGCAAGCAATGCAAAACCGCCAATCATAATCGCTAGCGTCGAAGTTTCACCAATTGAGCCCTGAATAAAGCCTAAGAACGCGTCGACCCATGAAACTGATTGGTTAAGACCTTCAATTCCGCTGGCTGCAACAATGCTTAGAGGCGTCGCGCCACTAAAGCCGTCGACAGCAGTCCAAACTGCGTCGCCCGAAATCTCGGCAGGGTATGCAAAGAACAAAAACGCACGACCAGTTAAGGCTGGGTTCAAGAAGTTCTTGCCTGTACCGCCAAAAATTTCCTTACCAACAACAACACCAAAGGAAATACCTAGAGCAACCTGCCACAAGGGGATATCAGCTGGAACGATTAAGGTAAATAGTATTGAAGTAACAAAAAAGCCTTCGTTAACTTCATGCTTACGCACGGTGGCAAACAACACTTCCCAAAAACCACCCACTACAAACACTGTCAGGTAGATAGGTATATAGTATGCTGCGCCATATACGAAGTTATGAAGAATATTTGACGCATCATGGCCAATGAAAAACATGCTATGCCAATCGGTTGGTATAGTACCCAGCCCAGCCGCTATAGCAGTATTTGCCTGGAAACCGACGTTCCAAATACCAAAAAACATAGCAGGGAATGCGCACAACCAAACCGTAATCATAATACGCTTAAGGTCGATACCATCTCTAACATGAGATGTGGTTTTGGTTACACTTGATGGCGAATAAAAAATGGTGTCAGCAGCTTCGTAAAGCGCATACCACTTCTCGTACTTGCCCCCTTTCTCGAAATGGGGCTCCATTTTATCTAAAACTGTTCTAAGTCCCATGATCAACCCTCAATTTCGATTCGAGTCAGATTCTCTCGTAGAATCGGACCGTACTCATACTTACCAGGACAAACATATGTGCAAAGCGCCAAATCTTCTTCATCTAGCTCTAAACAACCTAGAAGTTGTGCTTGCTCTGTATCACCTACAATCAGAGATCGTAGTAACTGAGTTGGCAAGATATCTAAAGGCATCACTTTTTCGTAAGCACCAACAGGAACCATTGCTCGATCACTACCATTTGTTGTGGTCGTAAAGTTGAACAATTTGGCAGGGTTAAGCTTAGAAAGGTAAATATTCATCACAGAGAACTTGTTGGCACCAGGAGATAACCAACCAATAAACTCACGCTCTTTTTGTTCATCAAGAACACTAACTTGCGAAGCATAGCGCCCTAAATAATCAACTGTAGCTCTTGCGGTCCGGCCACCAAAAACCGAACCTGAAATGGCTCTGGCAGAGGTTGAACTAAGTTCATTGCTCAGCAGCTCAGATATATTGGCACCCAATTGAGTTTTAACCAAGCGCGGTTTCTTAACAGAAGGGCCAGCAATAGAAACAATCCGCTCTACATACAGTTCGCCAGTCGTGAAAAGCTTAGCGATCGCGATGACGTCCTGATAAGAAATAGTCCATACACTCTTACTATCGCTTACAGGATCAAGGTAATGGATGTGTGTTCCGGCATTACCAGCAGGGTGCGGGCCAGAAAACTCTTGCTTTTCTACGCGCGCGATGGGTGGTAGTTCGATGTTAGAACCAGCTTTAGTACAAACAAAAACCTTACCTTCAGTAAGTTTTTCAATAATACTTAAACCTTGACTAAAAGCCTCACCTTCGCCCGACAACACTACTTCAGGATCAGCAGCTAATGGGTTAGTATCAATTGCGGTAACAAATATTGAATTTGGCTGAGCAGTCAACTCAGGCACTTTACTATAAGGCCTAGTTCGAAATGCTGTCCAGACGCCAGATTCAACCAGATTCGATACGACTTGTTCACGAGTAAGACTTCCAAGATCTGAAGCGGAGTATTTTGCAAACTCTACTTTTTCATCACCAGATTTCTCGATTACAATCGACTGGAATACGCGCTTTTCGCCACGATTTACTTCAATAACCGTCCCGCTAGCTGGTGCAGTAAATTTCACACCTTCGGTTTTCTTATCTTCAAAAAGAAGTTGTCCCTTAGCTACCTTGTCACCAACCTGAACAGACATGGTTGGCTTCATACCAACATAGTCAAATCCAACTATAGCAACCTTGCTAATGGAATTTCCTTGGGTGATGCTTTGTTCGGGAGAACCGGATATTGGAAGATCGAGGCCTTTTTTAATATTGACCATTAATCCTGCCTTCTCATCAGAATTTGTGAATTTTCCGCCACGTTAGAATTTGTTCTGTTGAGTGCCATACAGTTAAAGCATTACCACTCGATTGCGGCGAACCTAAAATCGTGGACAATTATAGTGAGCCATTTAACATATTGCTACACTACACACCAAAATTTACTTATATTCTACCCATTTAAAGTGCCAACCTGCTTAAAAAATCAACCCTAGCGTTTTAGCGTACAAATATAGGAGCACTAGATACTACCAACTAGGTAGACAAGATAAGTAAAGTAGTAAAAGTCAGCTTATACAAGAAAGAAAATAAAGGCGCCAACTGAACAGTTAGCGCCTGAAGGAAATATTAGACTCTAGCTCTTAGGGAAGACGGGATATTCTATGCCAGCCATTTGGTTGGCAATACGCACAACCTGCGCACTATAACCAAACTCGTTATCGTACCAAACATAAAGAACCAAACGCTTACCGCTTACGATAGTTGCATTCGAATCTACAATACCAGCACGACGTGAACCAACAAAGTCAGTTGAAACAACTTCATCTGAAGTCAGATAATCAATCTGCTTAGCCAAATCAGAATGCAGGGAAATATTACGCAAATAAGCATTCACATCTTCAACAGATGTAGCTTTTTCGATATTCAGATTTAGAATAGCCATTGAGACATTCGGAGTTGGAACACGAATCGCATTACCCGTCAAACGACCTTCCATCTTTGGAAGTGCCTTTGAAACAGCTTTTGCGGCACCTGTTTCAGTAATAACCATATTCAACGGAGCGCTACGACCACGACGACTACCTTTGTGATAGTTATCAATCAAGTTCTGGTCATTTGTGTAAGAATGGACAGTCTCTACGTGGCCATCAATGACACCAAATTCATCATCAATCGCCTTAAGAACAGGCGTAATAGCATTAGTTGTACAAGATGCTGCAGACAAAATCTGATCATCGTTTGCGATATCACCGTTATTGATGCCATAAACGATATTCTTAATGTCACCCTTACCTGGCGCAGTTAGAAGCACCTTAGCAACGCCTTTAGACTCAAGATGTCTACCTAGACCAGCTTCATCTCTCCAGATACCGGTATTATCAATAACGATTGCATTATTGATTCCGTATTGCGTGTAGTCGACCTGATCCGGACCGCCAGAATAAATTACCTGGATAGCATTTCCGTTAGCGATCAATAGATTGTTTTCAGAATCGACCGTGATTGTACCTTCGAATGGGCCATGCACCGAGTCTCGACGAAGCAAGCTGGCGCGTTTCTCTAGATCGTTTTTAGCACCGCCATCGCGAACGACAATTGCACGTAAACGCAGATTATTTCCACCGCCCGCTTTCTCAATCAAAATACGCGCAAGTAAGCGACCGATTCGACCAAAACCGTACAACACGACATCTTTGGTATTTTCAGAAGCTGCTTTGCTAGCCTCTTCACTGTAGCCACCAACAACGTCGGATAACTCTGCTTTGACAAACTCTTCTAAACTAACATCATTGGTTTGTTCAGCAAAGCGAACGGCGAGCTTACCAACGTCAACACGAGCATGACCAAGCTCAAGCTCATCCATCACCTTTAATACCGCATAAGTATCGTGGACAGATAATTCTTTCTCTTCCACCTGGCGAACGAAACGATGTGACTTAAGAATTCCGATTACTGACTGGTTAATAACAGCACGACCATAGATGGACGTAACAATATTATTACGACGGTACAAACGACCAATTAATGGAATCATCGCCTCTGCAGTCGCTTCACGACTCTTCCAATCTGAAAAACAGTTATCAATCACTTCATTGCTCACGCTTAACACCTCTATTTGTTTATGCGTCAAATCAGGGCCGCTATTATCCAGATATATAGTTCAGCGTGCAACGCTTTGTGGTTAAATTAAGGCATACACGTCTTAATCCGGGTCAATTAGCAACAAAATACATTAAATATGCCGCACATATTTCCGTTATAAGTTAAAACAGCTAAAATCAATGAATAACAATCATAAGCCTATCAAGAGTAAAAAACGTGGCCGATACAAATGCGCTTGTCGTAGATGACTCATCTACTTCAAGAATGCTACTAACAAAAATTCTTAGAAAAATGGATATCCAATGCGAGCAAGCCTCATCGGGCGAGGAAGCACTATCTCAACTTAGATGGTTTCACCCGGACTTTATTTTTCTAGATCACTTAATGCCTGGTATGGATGGCTTTGACACTCTGAAAGCCATTAAGTCAAACCCAGACACACAAAACATTCCCGTCATTATGTACACCTCACAGCATGCTCATAAATATTATGAAGAAGCTCACGCCCTGGGCGCTGCAGGCGTTATATCCAAGCAAATTGATCGCGATAAGTTATATTTAATGATCAGTCGAATCTGCTTGAAGCCCAAAGATGACGATAAAGACGTCCCTACTGTCTACCAGGAAGTACAAAAAAACCTTGAAACCTCAATTGCCGACATGTCGAACAGCAAAATTTTAGCGCGAGTATCGACATTAGAAACCGCATATGAAGAGCTTCACGAGGAAAATAGAAACCTAAAACTAGAACTCGCGCAATCTAAAGCTGATAGCGAGGAGCTTCGATTAAAGTCACAAAACTTTACTCCTTCTCAGATAGTCATCACACTATTTCTCGCACTAGCCTTGTTTGGCACAACGTTTACTTGGTTTACAACGCAGCGCATTGAATCAAACTTTGCCAGCACTCAGACTCGCCTTAACTTGATGGATGGATTGGTCGAGGAAATAATTGATTACCTTGAAAACAACTCGCCTTCTAATCAGTAGATATGGATATTGACGTACGTGGAAACTAAGACATCAAAGCAAAAACAGCCCGACCTCGATAAAATTTATCCACGACTTAAATTTTTGATCATTGACGATTTTGAAAGCTTCCGTTCATCGTTGCGCCTCATGCTATCGTCTTTTGGCGCTGTACATGTCGACATTGCCTATTCTGCCGAAGATGCCTTAGAAAAATGCCGCTTTAACTTCTATGACATAGTATTATGTGATTTCAACCTTGGTGCAGGCAAGAACGGCCAACAGGTTCTTGAAGCACTTCGCGTAAACAAGCGCCTCAAACACATCCATTTATTTGTTATGGTTACTGCAGAAACAGCTAAAGATGTTGTTCTCGGCGCACGCGAGTACCAACCCGACGCCTACATTGCAAAACCAATTACGCGCACAGTATTAGAGAAGCGCCTTGGTCAACTGGTAATGCAACAACGAACACTAAAGCCTATAAATAAGGAACTTGATCTAGAGAACTACCCCAAGGCTATCAGCCAGTGCTTGGCACTAATCAATGATAAGTCACGATACTCTTCTTGGTGCCACCAAACATTGGGCCAACTTTACCTACAAATTGGCGACACACAAAGCGCAATCAGGCTGTATGAGTCAATTATCGCAAAGCGCGAAATACCGTGGGCATCGCTAGGGCTGGCGCAAGCTCAATTAGCAAATCAAGACTACTCACCTGCCCTGGAGAACTTTAAGGCGGCACTTAAACTTAACCCCTACATGGTTGAAGCATATGACGGTCTCGCAGCTTGCTACGAGAAACTGAATCAACCACAGAAAGCACAAGAATCACTTGAGTCAGCAGTTGAAATGTCGCCCAGAGTAATTCTACGTCATGAGAAACTAGGCAAGCTATGTCAAAAGAATCAAGACATTGAAAGCGCAACAGAGGCATACAGGAAAGCTATTCGATATGGCGAACACTCAATACATGAAAAAGCTGACAACTACCTAAACCTTGGCCGCTGCTTATCCGAAAGGTCATCGGGAGACCTTAGTGATTCTGGCAAAACACATGCGGACGAAGCGATACAAGTTCTAAACGAATTAACACATAAATTTTCGACTGACGAACA
>NZ_LWFE01001457.1:0-1843 GCF_001635675.1 Oleiphilus sp. HI0061
GTTTTGGTACATGAATGGTTCTGTGCCGGTAATTGGGCGGTAGTTTTTGAATTTGAACAGATAAGGTCGCTGCTCCCAGGTCATAAAGGAGCGGTTTTTTAACATAAACACTGAATTAGATTTATGCTCTAGCCAATCTCTGGGCAAATCAGGGAATAAGTCAAAGAGATTCTTGTCTTTGGTCTGCAATGGAGTTATGCCGCTATGGCTCTCCATGAAACTGTTCCAAACTTTAATGCTAAAGTTGCGATCCAGTACCACGAGGCCGACATCGATGGTTTGCAGCATATCCATCAGCCAGTGAAATTCTTTTATATCTATCTGTGATCGTTCCATAGTTCGGCTATTAATCCATCAAGTAGGAAAGTCGTTTGTTCAAATTGTCCAGTGAATCTTCAGTGAACAGTAATAACAGGTCGCAACTAATGTTGTAGTTTTCAATTTCGTAAGTGATTTCAATGGCGAGTGTTTTCTTCCAGCGCTTGGCATTGGCTTTGATCAATTCACTTACTTTGACATGCTGCCCTAAAACAACCGGGTGCCCTTGACTGAAGGTGGTGTCGAGTTGTTGGGCAATACCGTTAGTACAGGCGCCCACTAGAATACTGGCCACTTCCATTAGTAGCTCAAGCTCAACCATGCGATCGACTTCGCCTTTGTAGTCGAGCAGCTTGGCGATATCACCAAAACTTGAATCACTGAAATTGAGCAAGGCTTCACCACTAATACCCGAACCGATAAAACCTTGGCAAACGGCAGAGTAGGTGTCTTGTTGCTCGGTGAGTGATAAGGCCATTTCTAACTCACTAACTTCGAGCAAGTTAACGTTTGGTATAGGCAGTTTTACGAAGACTTTCAAAAGCCGAGCGAGTAGGTCAGCTGCTTGTCCCATTGCGACATTCGCTATTTCTTGCATGCAGTCGCGGGTGCCAATATTGCCGATTTCACCTTTCTTAATTATCGGTGCTCTTGCAGGCGTAGCAGGAGCGGCTGAGGGCTCTGGTGCTCTGTAAAGGCCAAATTTCTCAAGTAGCTCTGTGAGCGCTTCAGTCGAAGTAGGTTTCTTAATGAAGTCGATTGCGCCTAGAGCCTTAACGCGTTCATGTGCTTCAGGTTGAATATCTCCTGATACGACAATTACCATCGTTGGCAAATCTTGTTTCTGAATCTGCTCTAAGGTTTCATAACCATCCATGACTGGCATGTTGAGGTCGAGAAACATAATGTCTCCCAAACCCTCTTTAATGGCTGCCAATGCTTCTTCACCATGTTTCGCAAATGAAACTTCTATTTCCCAGTCACTTGGCAAGGTTCTCGCCATTTGCTTTCTAGCTACGCTGGAGTCGTCGCAGATCAGGACGCGTGTTGTCATATGAAAAGGTCTTTCCACGGGATGTATTTATGATTACTAATTAAAGTGCATGAATGCCCATTCAGCAAGTCTTCAGGATAATTAAAGTTCCATATTCAGAGCAGTCATGACCCCATGCTCTGAATGGGGTATACTGGAGCGTTTATTAGTCTCAGGTATTAGTCTGGAAATCCAATTTAACAGGGTTTCTGGGCTGTAAGTGTGTGTCGACGGAGTCTTTTAGGTGAGTGATATTAAGAGCAGGGTGAACACTTATTTGTATGCAGCACAAACACAAGCAAAGCAGGCAGAGACAAGTACTAATGCTGCGCTTGCACAGGCTGCCGTTGTTGGCGCTAGTTTGAGTTTGAAGTATGCCTGGGAAGCCTGGCTAGAAGAATTATCAGCCTATTTAAAGATCCCTGCTGACGCCTTGCAAGATGAGTCTTCAGAATTGGCGCAGAATATGCCCGATTGCCAGTTCCTGTTTGC
>NZ_LWFE01001458.1:0-429 GCF_001635675.1 Oleiphilus sp. HI0061
CGTTTATTACCCAATACGCATTTGAGCATTATTGCCGAGCACTTTGAGCCGGTGAATCATTGCTTGCTTGCCCTACCCGGAACTCAACTTGAGGCGATTAAGACAGTGTCTTCTCATCCTCAAGCTTTGGCGCAGTGCTTTCATCGTTTGGAAGCTTTAAAGATCACCCCTTTAGTGGCGATGGATACGGCTTTGTCTGCTAAGGACTTGGCGTCTAAGAAAGATGCGCAATCGGTTTACGGTAGCCATGGCGCGATAGCTTCTACTTTGGCGGCAGAGCTGTATGGGCTAGATGTGATCGCAGAGAGCTTTCAGGATGTGGGCGGCAACACGACGCGCTTTATTGTTTTGGCTAAGCAAGCTATTGATGCCGACTATGATCCGAAGCAGCATTATATTTCGAGCTTGTTGTTTTCGGTCAGAAATATA
>NZ_LWFE01001459.1:0-1559 GCF_001635675.1 Oleiphilus sp. HI0061
CACGCCTTTTACGACATCTAGCTCCCTTTGGGTTAGCTGGTCGAGTTTATTTCTTTGGCGAACGCCTATTCGGAAGAGATCTCCCAGCTGCTGAGAGCTAAAGATGTAGTTCTGTTTTTCTCTCTGTTGTTCATTCAAAGGGNGTTTTAAGGGAAGGATTTGCTTTTGCGTATTTAATTCCTTACTTCCTTTAAAGCAAAGCTCGACTATGTCGAGAAACTCTGTTTCGACCTCATGGTAAATGCCGTGACGGTCGCATATCGCGTAGTACTGCTCCTCGCCCTCCGACCTATCTTCCATGCTTAGCATGCAAGCATGAGAGGCAGCTTGTATAAGATGAAANAATACTCGTTGATGTCTTTTCTTTTCGTTATCTGAGAACTTTCTATCTTTGTCAGTGCGGTACACAGAGAGAAGGGTATAGATACCGCTTCTTGAAGCTATGTGTAGTGAACTTAAAATACGTTTTATTCCATGCGGCTCAAAAACCGAGTGATAGATTTCAGAACGATAAAAGTCACTGTCGTTAATTACATCAGCCATATCTACAGCTTCACCAGCATGAGCAAACAAGCTATTGCTGATTGGATTTATTTTAATGTGTTCTATTAAGGTGTCTGGAAAACTAGTTGGTAGATTAAGTGTTGTGTGTGTGTGAAAAGTGCGCGTACTTAAATGTCCGGTGCTCCAGATCGCAGCGTCGATATCAAGAAATGACTGTAATTCGTTTAGGGCCCACTGGCGATAATACTCAATATCAACGCGCTTGGTTGCTCGATATAGGTGACTAATAAATGCTTCGGTTTCACTCATGCCTAGTGGAATCCAGGTAAAGGGCTATTATTGTTAGAATGGTTTTATTTCTTCTATGTCTCAATCTAAGGCCATTAGGCTAATTTTACTATCCTCTTAAGTAAAGAGCTTTGGCAAACTTTGTTTAGTTTATTGATTTGGTAACAAGGCAAGAAAGATGGCAGCTATTAAAAGTGATGTACTTATTGTTGGTGCTGGAATTGCGGGTTTAATTGCGGCGCATGAATGCTTGGAAAAAGGTCTAAGTGTCTCGTTGGTTGATCGAGATATTGAAGGTAATTCCGGTGGCCTGGCAAAGTTGGCGTTTGGTGGTATGGCCTTGGTGGGGACACCACTTCAGGAACGTATGGGCATAAAAGATTCTCCTGAACTTGCCTTAAAAGATTGGCATTCATTCGCTCAGTTCAGTGAACAGGATGAATGGCCTAAACGTTGGGCTGAATACTACGTGCAGAATTCCGCAGAGCGCGTATTTCATTGGCTATGTGACAAAGGCTTAAAGTTCTTTCCGGCCGTAAACTGGGTAGAACGTGGGCTAAATGGCGATGGTAATAGCGTTCCCCGGTATCACGTAATTTGGGGCACTGGTCACCGCTTGGTTGAATTGTTTCTAGAAAAACTGGCTAAGCATTCTAACCGTGATAGTCTTCAGTTCTTTTATCGACATCGTGTAGTTCAGTTGGTATCTGAAAATGGCCGCGTAGTGGGCTGTCGAAGTGAAAGTGAAGAGACTAAAAAGGTAGTAG
>NZ_LWFE01001460.1:0-883 GCF_001635675.1 Oleiphilus sp. HI0061
GGATTTAAAATCTGCTCAAAAAATCGATTCTGCTGTGAACGATAGTCGAAAAGAATTTTCTCGTCTGGGGCTGGCATTTTTATTCTTAGCCGGGATTCTAGCTTACGTCGCGACAAGCTTCCAGCTTGGACAAGGTTCTTTGGTTTTATCTATCGCCGCAGTAGTTGGCGGCTATATGGCAATGAATATAGGTGCCAATGATGTGGCCAATAACGTTGGCCCAGCGGTTGGCTCAAAAGCGCTCACACTAACCTGGGCGATAATAATAGCTGCAATCTTTGAGGCCGGTGGTGCCTTGTTAGCTGGCGGTGAAGTCGTCAGTACCATTAAGAAGGGTATTATCAACCCCGAAAATATTACTGATTCCACTACTTTTATCTGGTTAATGCTTTCAGCCTTATTTGCTGGTGCTGTTTGGTTGAATGCAGCTACTTACCTCGGTGCGCCCGTTTCAACAACTCATTCAATCGTTGGTGGCGTGCTTGGCGCAGGTATTGCTGCTGGCGGATTGGCCATTGCAAACTGGAATAAAATGGGGATGATTGCTGCGAGTTGGGTTATCTCACCTGTGCTAGGGGGCGTTATTGCAGCCTCGCTTCTCCTATTCATTAAAAAGAAGATTATTTATCAGGATGACATGCTTCAATCGGCAAGACGCTTTGTTCCTTGGTTGATCGCGTTGATGGCGTGGGCGTTTAGTACTTATTTAGCGCTTAAAGGTTTGAAAAAAATATGGAAAATTGACTTCCAAATGGCCGCCATGATTGGTCTTGCTGTCGCCGCATGTTTTTTTGTTGTAATAAAACCTTTAGTTTCAAAGTCATCCAAAAAGCAAGAGAATAATAAGGAAGGCGTCAACAATCTCTTCACTATACCTCTGATT
>NZ_LWFE01001461.1:0-1309 GCF_001635675.1 Oleiphilus sp. HI0061
TGCTACCGCTGGAAGAGTCCATGCTGCAGCTGCCGAACCGAAGTTACCCCAGCCACCATATACACCTTCTGCTAAGCCAACCGTCTTCGCAGGGAACCATTCTCCCACCATACGAATACCGATAACAAAACCCGCACCAATAAAGCCACACAAGAAACGGAATAAGGCTAACTGCTCATAAGTTTGAGCTAGAGCAAAACCCCAACAAAGAAACGCCGACACCATCAACAACAAGCTATAAACAGCGCGCGGCCCAAACTTATCCACCAACATCCCGACAACAATACGCGCTGGTATAGTAAGTGCAACGTTAAGGATCAATAACGCCTTCCACTGGGCATTACTCATATCAAATGCTGCCATAATGAAAGGCTTCATTGGCGCATGACTGAACCACATCACGAAGGTCAAAAAGAATGCAAACCAGGTAAAGTGCAATATTTGTGTCGGTCGACTGGAAAAATCCAATAACCTTAATCGAGCTTCAGACATGCGGGGTTCCTTAAATAGATTGAATGAAAACTAGGCCACCATAATCAAAAGTCGATCCAACTAAGATTTTTTTCTTTACTTTCAACAAGATAAAAACAGATAATTACACAAACGACTTGCGCACAGACAGATTCCAACATATCCTCCAGCCAAAACGCACCATTCTGAAGCAATAGAAAGACTACCTTTTACTTCTCGCACCATATTACGCTCGCAAAACCTAAGCTATCACATGAAACAGCTTTACCAAGGAGCACACCAACTCATTGTGCACTATTTGAACAACCTGCATACAAACAATCTGCCCAAAAATCCAGCGTAAACCTAGGTACCTCAATCAAGACTTACCAAATTGGTGCCTTCATGACAGTGAAGAGCTACCCTACGCTTGACCCAAAGACCTATAAGAACGCTCAACACTACAATCGATAGTACCTTCCAGTCATTTATCTATGAAACTCTGGGCATAAAAAAACCGGCCTGAGCCGGTTCGGTTTTTTTTCACTCAGATACGCTTACAAATTATCAAGCGCTGAATTAAAGGTATCACTTGGTCTCATCGCCTTAGTCGCTTTCGCCACATCAGGATGGTAGTAACCGCCAATATCGACAGGCTTACCTTGCACAACCGTCATTTCAGCAAGAATAGTCGACTGCTGCTCTTCTAATGTCTTAGCCAGCGCTGCAAAGCGCTCTTTTAGCTCAAGGTTATCATCTTGCGCAGCAAGCGCTTTAGCCCAATACAAGGCCAAGAAGAAGTGGCTACCACGGTTATCCAGCTCACCAGACACTCGTGACGGTGACTTATTTTCTTCCA
>NZ_LWFE01001462.1:0-396 GCF_001635675.1 Oleiphilus sp. HI0061
GAATCAGCATTAGGCATTTAAGCCTCAGCTCATCGCTCAGACTCTTGAATAATTGTAATGGCGATAGCTCGTTTGAATGTTGAGCATCAAGTATTGCTTGATTACTTTCGATTGCAGCAAAGCTATTAATTCGACGATTTATTTCAGTTAAGCTCATATGAAAACGTTCGATGTCGCTTAGGTCATCACCCTTAGATACCTTAGGGTCACTGAAGCTCCATTCTAATTTCTTCTCTTTTGCACCGAGTGATTTACATTCTTGAGTCGCCCTGTCACAAAGGGTAACTACGTAATCAAAATGTTGCCCGGCGAGTTCGTCAATATGCTTTGATTGATGAATGTTTTCGATACCGTGAGTTTTAAGAGCTGCCAAGGTTAGCGGGTGAACTGTTTCAG
>NZ_LWFE01001463.1:0-1839 GCF_001635675.1 Oleiphilus sp. HI0061
CCTCGAGCAAGAAGTTGGCTTTGTAAAGCCTGGCGACCATGCTTACCCTTGAGGATGAGTATTTTTTCGTCTTGAACTGTTTTGAGGTCTTTGTTCTCTAATAGTTTTTCACTGCTCAGGTCTTGACCTGGCGATACGATATCCAGACTTGTCGAGTTTAAGGCTTCAGCGGTTTTGCGGCCAATGGCATACCATTTTTGTCCGACAGGTGCTTGTGGCCAATAGTGATCTATTTGTTCAAGGCCTAGATCAGCTGCGTGTTGGCTGACGACAATTACATGCTGGTATTGGTCTAAATCGAGGATGTGCTGTCGCTCGATCGCGCTAATCTCAAGCGCATCGATTTTTAGCATTGGCAGTTTTTTGCACTGGGCTCCTAAGGCTTCGAGAGCTTTTGATAATTCCGTGGCGGAGGGTTCGGGGCGGCAGATTAGAATCTTGCTTGAACTGAGCAGGCCTAGTCGCTTGAAAGCCTGCTCGGTAACGAGTTTATTTGTCATTGGCTTAAACTTGAGCTTTGTTATAGACAGCTTCTAGTAAAGGGCCTGCACCCATTTCAAGCAGAGCTTCCGCTACGGCAACACCCAGCTCTTCACATTGAGCTTGTGGGCCGCTTAAGCTTGTTTTAAGGATGGTTGCGCCATCTTCTGAGGCAACTAAGCCGGTGAGTGTCAGTGTCTCGCTTTCTAAGGTTGCATATCCGGCGATTGGAACCTGACAGCCACCATGGAGCCGGTGATTCATTGCGCGTTCAGCTTTTACGCAGAACTCGCTTTCTGGGTGAATGAGGGGCGCCAATAATTTTTTAATATCCTCATCCTTGCTTCTGCACTCAATGCCTAGAGCGCCTTGGCCAACAGCTGGAAGTGATTGCTCAGCCGATATGACGCTTTTGATGCGTTCATTGAATTCAAGTCTTTTGAGTCCAGAGGCTGCAAGAATAATGGCGTCATACTCGCCTGCATCGAGCTTTGCCAGACGAGTATTAACATTGCCTCTTAAAGGGCGAATATCTAGGTCTGGGCGAGAGGCGGCCAGTTGGCTATGCCTGCGTAGGCTTGAGGTGCCAACAATTGCACCTTCTGGAAGTTGATCGATCGAGTCGTATTGATTACTAACGAAAGCATCGAAGGGGTTTTCCCGCTCACAAATAACGGCTAGCTCAAGACCTTCGGGGAACTCCATAGGGACATCTTTCATTGAGTGGACGGCGATATCTGAAATGCCTTCTAGCATTGATGCTTCAAGCTCTTTTACAAATAAGCCTTTGCCACCGATTTTAGCAAGGGGGACGTCTAGAATCTTATCCCCTTTGGTTGTCATGCCATTAATATTGACTTCCAAGCCTGGGTATAAAGCTTCAAGTTGAGACTTTATATAACGGCTTTGCCACAACGCTAAAGCACTTTCACGAGAAGCAATATTGAGGGTCTTGATTGGGCTTGATGTAGACATGTTCGAGTCGTTCACTATTGGCAAATGGAGTGGGTGCTATATATTGAATTGCGTCGCTATTTGTATTGGTGGTGAAACCAAATAAAGAATAGTGAGCTAGATACAGCCTGTTATGGCGACTTAGTATAACGGAACTGGAAATAAAGTCGAAAAGATACAAATCAAGTGAAGATCACTTTTATTTCTTGGGCGCTTACTTGAGTCAAACTTGGCTATATGAAGGTTAGAAGTTAAGTGTTAATTTAACTTCCAGTCGATCTTGTTTAAGATTTAGTCGATACTTTGTTCTATCTGCAAGGTCATTAAAATTGCGAATGACGGAATCTGTGCAATTCTTTCCCCCGCTTAAGAGAGAATCGATATCAAATTTAAGCACGTGCTTAG
>NZ_LWFE01001464.1:0-539 GCF_001635675.1 Oleiphilus sp. HI0061
CGCAATTGGTAGTGAGCATGGCATTCTCTATTTGCGCGCTGAATATCGTTACCTGCTGCCCTACCTAAATAGCGTATTGGAAGAACGACGTCGAGAAGCCCTGCTCGGCCAAGACATGCTTATTGACGAGTCAACCGGAACACGCTTTTCCTTCGATATCCGCATCCAACTTGGTGCAGGTGCCTATATTTGCGGCGAAGAAAGCTCTCTGATCAGCTCATGCGAAGGACAACGCGGAGAACCAAAAAACAAACCACCTTTCCCTGCGCAGAAAGGCTACTTGGGTTATCCAACAGTGGTGAACAACGTCGAAACCTTCTGCAACGTGCCTCATATTCTGGACAAAGGTGCTGAGTGGTTTCAGTCTCTTGGCACCGAGCACAGCAAAGGTAGCAAGCTGCTCAGTATTTGCGGCGACTGCGAGCGCCCTGGCATCTATGAAGTTGAGCATGGTATTAGCGTCTCCGATGCACTCGACTTAGCTGGTGCTATTGATGCAGAAGCTGTCCAGGTAGGTGGTGCCAGTGGCGAAATGATTG
>NZ_LWFE01001465.1:0-247 GCF_001635675.1 Oleiphilus sp. HI0061
CCAAAAAACAAACCACCTTTCCCTGCGCAGAAAGGCTACTTGGGTTATCCAACAGTGGTGAACAACGTCGAAACCTTCTGCAACGTGCCTCATATTCTGGACAAAGGTGCTGAGTGGTTTCAGTCTCTTGGCACCGAGCACAGCAAAGGTAGCAAGCTGCTCAGTATTTGCGGCGACTGCGAGCGCCCTGGCATCTATGAAGTTGAGCATGGTATTAGCGTCTCCGATGCACTCGACTTAGCTGGTG
>NZ_LWFE01001466.1:0-1593 GCF_001635675.1 Oleiphilus sp. HI0061
GTTCAGTTTAGTCTCTTTTCCGTTTATTAGGACGTACGTGACGGTGAAGAATCCTGCTGTTTTCTTGTCTGACGAAGGTTCGTTTACGAAAAGCCCATAATTCGCGGCGAGCAATTTTTCCCGTTTCTTTAATATCGACAATTGGTTTTGGATACGTGGTTCCCAGAGATAGGTCATACAATGTTTCTTCCATAGGAGTCATCATCCACGGCGTGTGAATCAGCTCGTTTGGGAGTTTAGCCAATTCCGGTAGCCACATTCTGATAAACTCACCATTAGGGTCATGCTCTAGACTTTGTTTCACTGGATTGTAAATTCGAATGGTATTTGTGCCTGTGACGCCAGCCTGCATCTGAAACTGCGCATAGTGAATACCGGGCTCGAAGTCCAAAAAAAGCTTGGCTAGATAATGTACACCTTGCCGCCAATCCTGCAGCAAATGATGACAAAAAAAGCTGACGAGCATGGATCGCATTCGAAAGTTCAAATAACCCGTTTCGATTAAACATCGCATGCATGCATCAACAATGGGGTAGCCCGTTTTTCCATCTTGCCAAGCTTGGCGATGGCAAAGGGAATCATTGTCTTCTCGATAGCTGAATAACGCGTAAGCGCGATTGACAGGTCTTTCTTCCATTTCATGTTCACTTTCAAACTTTTGGATAAAATGGCAGTGCCAATGCAAACGTGAACACAAGGTATTCGCCGTTTTACGCCACCCCTGTTCGCGACGATGAAGTAAGGTTCGCTGATAAAACTGCCGCAGGCTAATATTTCCCCAAGCCAGGTAAGGAGACATGCGGGAACAGCTCTTTCGGCTTTCAAGTGGTTTTGATATTTTATAGGCATAGTCTTGACCTCTTGATCTAAAAAAAGAAGCGAGTGTTCTCTCAGCCCATTTTTCACCCCCATGTTGCATCCTAGGATGCGTTTCAAGCCAAGAAGGCTCCATTGCATCATTCGGATGATGATGTGCTAGAGAAATAAGGTTAGCGCCTCGAAGGTCGGGATTGTCTAAACCCATGCGCATGATACTGTGCCAGTGCTTGTCCCAATTGCTTCGGTGGGTCAGCCCTCGAATGACTCCGCCCGTTGGGCTTTCTTGCCAGTCTATTTGGTGTTTGGCTAGCCAATCAGCTATTTCCTTATCGCGCTCATAGGTAGCACGTATACCGGTCTCTTCATAGCTGAATAATCGATTGATTGTGAAATGGCTATGGATTTCCTCTAACGCCTTAAGAACCTTGCCCCGAAAGCAATGGATCTGCGTGTTAAAGGCCTTGAGTTGACGATTCAAATCGGCTAAAGACTGGCAAATAAAACGCCAATGGCGCACGTCGTAGTGAGGGTCTTGTATTAGCAGATCTTCGAAGATATAGATCAGTAAGGTGGGATTTTTGCCTGCACAAGCTTCCTTCAGGGGAGTATGATCACGTAACCTGAGATCACGCTTAAACCATACAACGTTAATGCCCTGGTTTTGAGTTGGTTGTTTGGTTCGTAAGTCGCTGATTTGTTGATGTAAACCTTGAGCTGACATGAATTCTATTCAATCCTAACTATGATGTTTGTTACGTTTACGTTTGGAAGGGG
>NZ_LWFE01001467.1:0-3657 GCF_001635675.1 Oleiphilus sp. HI0061
GACCATAGCGTAAGAATCGATGCGAAGTATATAAGGCCAATCCCAGACCAATAAAACCAGTCAGATTCAGGGCCTAGCAACAACAGCATAATGGAGCCCATCTGGCACATAGTTTTTAGCTTACCGATGAACGACACCGCAACATTATCACGTTTGCCCTGCTCTGCCATCCACTCTCGCAAGGCTGAAACGACAATTTCACGCCCAATAATAATCATCGCTGGAATCGTCACCCAGACAGAGTAATAGCTTTCGATTATCACCGCCAAGGACATTGCCACCATCAGTTTATCTGCGACTGGATCAAGAAAAGCACCAAAGGGTGTAGTCTGGTTCCACTTTCTTGCCAGGTAGCCATCAAGATAATCCGTACAACCTGCAATAAAAAATAACGCTGCAGCTAAGATGGCACTCGATTCTATCGGCAAGTAATACGCTACGACAAAAACCGGAATAAGAACAATTCTGGAAACGGTAAGGATATTTGGTAAATTCATGAAAACTTCTAGCTGCCTTAGTAATACTTTATTTACGAGCTATGGAGCGTCAAATAGATATGCTCTGCCAAACTCGTGCTAATTCCTGATACTTTTGCTATTTCTTCGGTCGACGCCTTTTTGATATTCGAGACGCTACCAAAATACTGCAGCAACGCTTTTCGCCTCTTAGCCCCTACCCCTTCAATATTCTCTAACGTTGATTGACGCCTTGCCTTATCTCTACGATTCCGGTGCCCGGTAATCGCAAAGCGGTGGGCTTCGTCCCGTATTTGCTGAATTAAATGCAACCCCGGATTATCAGAAGCACAGTCTATCGTTTTTAAGTGGCCAGCCTTTTCAGGTATTAGCAATGTTTCAAAGCCGGGTTTACGCGTAACACCCTTGGCAACGCCAATTACATTAAGATCTGACAAGTTTAACCTGTCGAAGACCTCAAGTGCCAGATTTAGTTGACCTTTGCCACCATCAATTAAAATCAGGTCTGGTCGTTTATCGGGGTTATCTTTCAATGCCTTGTAGCGCCTTTCCAGTGTCTGACGCATTGCAGCGTAGTCATCCCCTCCGGTAATACCTTCAATATTATAGGTCCGATAGTCCGACTTCATTGGCCCCGCCTCATTAAAGACAACACAGGAGCCCACTGTTTTTTCACCTGAGCTGTGGCTAATATCAAAGCACTCCATGCGTTTGGGTCGATCCTCAAGCTGCAGTAGTTCCGCCAGAGCATCGAACTTATGAAACATGTTTTCTTTATTAGCCAAGTGCGTTTGCAGGGCATTTTCTGCATTCGTGCTCGCTAGCTTAAGCCATTGCGCCTTTAATTGTTTCACCTTGGTAGAGATTTTCACCTTCTTACCAACTACCTGCTCGATGGCTTCGGTAATCAATGCCTGATTACTCAATGATTCGTTTAGAACAATCTCTCCCGGAATATCTCTAGACTCATTCTGGCCAATATAATATTGCTCGACAAAGCTCGACAGCATTTCATTATTGCTCATCTCCAGAGACAACTTGGGGAAGTAGTTCTTATGGCCAAGAATTCGCCCGTTACGCACATAAAGCATTGATGCTACAACCGAGCCGCCTTTTGCTACGAGTACAACTACATCCAGGCTCTGCGTCCCACCCTCGGCAGACTGGCTTTCCTGAACATGTCGAAGATGCTCAATCTGATCTCTTATCTCTGCGGCCTCTTCGAACTTAAGCTCTATAGAAGCCTGCTCCATTTGCGAAATAAGCCTACGGATTAATTCAGGACTCTTTCCCTGCAGAAACATCTCAACACTTTTAACATCTTCCAGGTACTCTTCGTGACTAACCAAACCGACACACGGAGCTTTGCAGCGTTTTATCTGATACTGAAGACAAGGGCGAGAGCGGTTGTTGTAATAGCTATCATGACATTGGCGAACCTTGAAGATTTTCTCAAGCATGTTCAGGCTTTCTTTTACTGAACCAGAGCTTGGAAAGGGCCCGAAATAACGTCCAACCTTCCCTTTGCTACGCGCCCTTTTCATGGATAATGAAGGGTATTCTTTATCGCTTGCCAAATAGATATAGGGGTAAGACTTATCATCTCGCAAGAGAATATTGTACGGGGGCTTAAGGGTCTTTATCTGATTCTGTTCTAGAATCAGCGCTTCTGTCTCGCTACGGGTTAGCGTGACTTCTATTTTAGCGATTTTGCTGACTAGCGATTGAGTCTTAAGAGACAAACCCTGACGAGCAAAATAACTGGAAACACGTTTTTTGAGATGCTTTGCCTTACCAACATACAGTATGCTTCCGTCACTACCATACATACGGTAGACTCCCGGACTTGTAGTCAATCCAGATAAAAAGCTTTTAGAGTCAAATGAGGAAGATTCTGAGAAGGATTCTTGCAGATCAATTGGGTCGGTCGACATCTAACAAACCATTTCGCACAGCAAGCAAGGTCAATTCAACATCACTGGTGATATCCAGCTTTTCAAATATCCGATAGCGATAACTATTTACTGTCTTTGGGCTCAGACAAAGCTTGTCTGATATGCTCTGAACTTTCTGGCAATCCATAATCATCGTGGCAATCTGCAGTTCTCGCTCAGACAAACTGTCAAAAGGAGACGAGTTCGCTTTACCTAAGGCCATAGCCTGTGCAATATCAGGGCTAATATAACGCTCGCCGCTATGAACTTGCTTGATTGCCTTGATCATCTCAGAAATATGGCTGTTCTTCGAAACATATGCCGAAGCACCCGATTCTAAAACGTGGCTTGGGTAAGGATCATCAATACAAGCTGTTACAACTACGACTTTTGTTTGCTCATTTTGACGCTTTAGCCTTCGTGTTGCCTCTAGCCCACCAATGCCGGGCATTTTGAGGTCCATCAAGACAACGTCAGGGGAATGTTCGCGCGCTTTGCTTAAAGCATCTTCACCAGAAGATGCTTCACCGACTACCTCAATCGCACCGTCATCAAGCAACATACGCGCAATACCTGCACGAATCAGATCATGATCATCAACGACTAAGACTTTTATCAAAATAAATCACCCGCGAAAGCAACTAGAATTGTTAGACAATGAACGCGGAGATTATACAGCAATGCTTGTTAGTTTTGGTGACGAATTCAAGGTTTTCATCTTAAACCCCTGAGAATCAAGCCATTGAGAAGCTTCAAATTCACTCAAGCATACCGACGTTGCATAGGGGTGCTTAACCTTGAATATTTCTTCGAACTGATAGAGCAAGTGACTTCGGTTATTGCTACTAAATACAACAGCAATAGCCTTCATTCCTTTAATATAAGACCAAGCATTAAGCGCCTTTAGTGTTTCGATTTGAAACGACTCGGATAGAAGCATATCCATGCCCTTTAAGTTGATCACACAAGCCCACTCTCGGGTAAAATAGCGGTGAACCAAACGTTTATAACTAGCGACATAGTCTAAGGTATTCCCCTCATTCCATGTTCCAAGCATATCGATCGTCAAGATATCGTGCTTTGCATCGATCACAAAATTGGTTGTCTCTATGCGGCTCCCGCCTTCAACGCTAGAATTCGGGGATGAAGTATATGTAGACATGGCCTTTCTCAACATTCAATTACAATTCACACAGTACTTAACAAAAGTGTATGTCATCACAGCAATATAGCGAGTTTTACCAACA
>NZ_LWFE01001468.1:0-1508 GCF_001635675.1 Oleiphilus sp. HI0061
ATGCTTTACCTGAAGGTGTGTTGCTTGTCGATAGTGACGGTTGTATTCAGTTCTTAAACAAGGCAGGCCAGGCCATGTTAGGCTGGGATATTGATGCTATTGCCGAAAAAGCAGCGGAGGGCGGTACTGCTCATGATCTATTTTGCCGTCATAGTATTTATACTCATCACGAAGCTGAGGAGTGCCCCTTGGCAAAACAGGGTGAAGCTCAGCTAGCGCCACAGGAATGCTATTGGACGCATAAGAATTCTGAAAACATTGCCGTCAGTTACCGTAGAAGTTATACCGATGATGGCAGCTGCATGATTCTTTTCACTACCTGCGAGCAGCAAGGCTTTCAGCTTGAAGAGCTCAAGAAGCTTTCATTTTTTACTGAAATAAATCCCTCCCCATTGCTGGAGCTTGATGATCAAGGCCTGATTCTTTTTAGTAACCCTGCAATGACTGATCTAATGCTTGAGTTTGGATTTGACGATGAAGGGGCGCCCGCTATTTTACCCAGAGATCTTGCTGCTCTGGTCGGCAAAGCAATAGAGCAGGGTGGTCTAGAGAATATCGAGTCTTCTGCAAATGCTGAAGAAAATAACGATAAGACATCACACTTTTTATGGAGTTTCCATATTAGTGATGGCAGTCAAGGTAGCGCAGTATTGCTTTCAGGGTTAGATGTGACCAGTAATAAAGAAATGGAACTTCAGCGTCAAGAGTTTGAACGAAGCCTGGAGCTCGAAAAAGAACGTACTCGAAAAGAATACTTGGCAATGATGGTGCATGAATTGCGCTCACCCTTGAATGCAGTTGTCGGTTACGCTGGCATTCTTAAATCAAAGTTGTCTAGTCAGTGTAGTGAAACGCAGCTATCTTTGTTCGACCGAATTATCGGGGGCGGTCAGCAGCTCGCTGAACAGATCAGCACGACTTTGGATTCTACGCGGGTAGAAGCTGGAAAGCTGGCTGCCGACATTTCCCGCTTCAATGCAGTGCCTGCGCTTGAAGAAGCGTGTGTACAAGGTGAAACCCTTGCCAAGAAAAAAGGCTTGGATTTTCGCTCTGAGATTTCGGATTCTGACATATACGCCTTGGCAGACAGGCAGCACTTTAAGCAAATTGCGATCAACCTTATCTCCAACGCAATTAAATATACGCAAGCGGGAGCTATTGAAGTATCTCTTCGTCCCAGTTTTGATGAGCAGGTCGGCAAGTGCGTTACTCTTGAAGTAAATGATACAGGCTGTGGTGTTCCTCAAGGACAGCGTGAAAGCATTTTCAAACTATATCAGCGCCAAGATTCCCATGAGAATAGTGAGATTGAAGGTGATGGCTATGGTTTAGCAATATGCTGCGAAATGCTCGCGCTGAATCATGGTCGAATTGTTCTCGATAGCGAGGTGGGGCGAGGTAGCTCCTTCTCGGCTATTTTTCCTCGTTAGGCGATGCTAAAGCGCTTATTTCTTGCCATATCATTCAACACTCCCTAAAATCGATGAAAATCTTGTCGGGGAGCATCT
>NZ_LWFE01001469.1:0-1012 GCF_001635675.1 Oleiphilus sp. HI0061
GCTAAAATGTTTCGAGTGCGAACGACAAGACGAGCCTATTTAGCGAGCAAGTCTGGCCTCAGTGTCACTAGAAGCAATCGTTTTAGCTTGTTTGAATAAGTCTAGTATGCTTACGTATTTCTACAATGTTTGTAGAAAAAATAACGACCGCAATCAGCGGCGTCTTGGCTTATATCGGCCAAGACGGTGAGATCTGGAGTTATTTTGTTTTTAGCTTCCAGTTAACTGTTTGCCCGGCATAAAAAGGAACAATTGGATTGCCATTAGGGAGAATGATTTGCTCCGGGATGGTCCATTCTTCTTTTTGAAGTGTGATAGTACTGGTATTGCGTGGTAGTTGGTAAAAATCTGGGCCGTGATGGCTGGCAAAGCCTTCGAACTTGTCGATCGCTCCAAGGTCCTCAAATACTTGCGCATAAAGCTCTATAGCGCTCCAGGCACTGTAGCAGCCAGCACAGCCGCAAGATGACTCTTTTTTCGCCTTTTCGTGAGGTGCTGAGTCGGTTCCAAGGAAGAATTTGCTTGAGCCACTCTTTACAGCTTCTCTAAGCGCTGTTTGGTGGGTGTTGCGTTTAAGTACAGGTAGGCAGAAGTTATGGGGCCGAATACCGCCTACGAGCAGGTCATTACGATTAAGGAGCAGGTGTTGGGGAGTGATCGTTGCGGCCAGTTTGTCTGAGCCTGCTTGTACAAACTGAGCAGCTTCAGAGGTTGTGATATGCTCAAAAACAACTCTTAGCTCGGTAAATTTTTCGGTGATAGGGGCTAGGTGTTGTTCAATAAAAAACTTTTCCCGATCAAAGATATCAACCTCATGAGAGGTCACTTCACCGTGAATCAGTAATAACATGTCGCAAGCTTGCATTGCCTCAAAAACCGGGTAAAGCTCGTTCAAGGCTGAAACTGCAGCATCGGAATTGGTTGTTGCTCCTGCTGGGTAAAGCTTGGCTGCAATAATGCCCGCTTGCTTGGCGCGAGTAATGTCTTCGGGCTTTGTATCGTTTGTCAGATA
>NZ_LWFE01001470.1:0-1463 GCF_001635675.1 Oleiphilus sp. HI0061
GCTGGTTATTGATATCGATAGAAGCAAACGTTGCGTCACAGCACGTGATGGCACTCAAGCACGTTATGACAGACTACTGATAGCAACAGGCTCTAAACCCTTTATTCTTCCTATTCCAGGAAGCAAACTCGAAGGTGTGATCGCCTTTCGCGATATATATGATGTCAATAAGATGCTTGCCTATAGCGAGACAAAAAAGAATGCAGTGGTCTTAGGCGGCGGGCTACTAGGTCTTGAAGCAGCCAACGGCCTTGCGCAGCGAGGCATGCACGTTACCGTTATTCATAGCAAGGAAGTGCTCCTTAACAGACAGCTCGATGCGACAGCCGGTCACTTACTCCAGCAGGAACTCACAAGCCGAAACGTTAAGTTTAAAATGCCGGCCGAGACAGAAGAGCTTCTTGCAGATGATTCAGGGCATGTTAGAGCCGTTCGCTTTGCCGATGGAAGTGAGCTCGACTGCGACTTATTTGTTATGGCGATTGGCGTCAGGCCAAATTTTGAACTGGCTGAGAAAGCGGGCTTACATTGTGAAAAAGGCATTGTTGTCAGCGATACATTACAAACGTACGACCCTAGCATCTATGCTGTGGGGGAGTGCATTCAGCATAGAGGCGACACTTTTGGCCTGGTAGCACCTTTGTTCGAGCAAGCCAGAGTATGTGCTAATCACCTCAGTGGCCACGGTGTTGCGGAATACAAGACTCTCCCCAGTGCGACCAAATTAAAAGTAACCGGTATTAACTTATTCTCACTCGGTAATTTCTTAGGTGATGAAGAAAGCGAGGAAATCCGTTTTTCTGATCCTTCTGCCAAGGTATATAAAAAGCTTGTTATCAAAGATAGGCACATCATAGGCGTTGTTCTATATGGCGATACCAAAGACGGCTCATGGTATCAAAGCTTACTTGAACAGCGCTGCAATATCGAAGACATGAGAGAGTTTTTGATATTCGGCCAAGGCTACTTTCAAACCGCCAAGCAAACTACCACCTTAGATTTAGCGGGTTAGGAACATCAAGATGACTCAAATGATCAACTCAACAGAGACAAGCACAAAACCGCAGGAAATAAAGACCACCTGCGCCTACTGTGGTGTAGGCTGCGGCATTATTGCAACAACACACGCTGATAACAGGGACGTGACAATACAAGGCGACCCGCACCACCCAGCTAACTTTGGCCGTCTCTGCTCAAAAGGCTCGGCACTAGGTGAAACCCTAGATCTATCTAGCAGGCTATTGAAGCCCATTATCAAAGGGAAAACGGCCAGCTGGGATCAGACTATCAATCATGTCGCTACCCGATTTAAAGAAACTATCGATCAATATGGCCCCGAGTCCGTTGCGTTTTATGCTTCTGGCCAGCTCTTAACCGAAGATTATTACGTCGCTAATAAGCTGATGAAAGGGTTTATTGGCAGCGCCAATATCGACACTAACAGCCGTCTATGCATGTCTTCC
>NZ_LWFE01001471.1:0-273 GCF_001635675.1 Oleiphilus sp. HI0061
GAACAATATTGAAGAGTTGCTTGATGAGCCTGTTAGCCTTCAGAAAAGGGTTAAAGCTAGAAAGCTTAACAAGAGTGGTATTACTGCATTTGAAGAGGGTGATCTGGACGAAGCGATTCGCGTTTTTGATGAGGCGCTTCAGGTTACGCCAAAACACCCAGCCCTTAACCTTAATACCGTCCAGGTAATGCTAAAACAAATTCGACAGCAAGGTGGCAACCCTCAGCTCAAAGCAAAGTGTGAGCAATGCTTGGACAATGTTAAGCATATTCC
>NZ_LWFE01001472.1:0-581 GCF_001635675.1 Oleiphilus sp. HI0061
ACACTCTCCCCCAAGCTTACATTCAAACTTCCATCCTGAATCATCACAACGAGCTCCATCGTTCTTTCGACATGCGCAAGCAGTGGCTCGATATCAGCCATCTCTGCACGCAAGACAGACAAATTAGCTATACGCTTCAAATCCTTTGCTAACCCGTCGAACCAGGGGGCAACCTTTTGTCCGCCATAAGCCAATACAACAACTTTATCTGAGCGACCTGAAGCTTTACGGATACGTTTTAAATCAGGTAAGCCCAAGTCGATCCACAACTCTATTTCGTCGGATAAAGACTTGAGCCAGATATCCGGCTCATCATCAGTCGATAAACCCTTGGTAAAACTTAGCGCTTCATCTGCATACAATGAAAAAGCAAGCAAACGAAGCAACATACGTTCAATGGTTTCAGATGGGTGAAGTGCAACATTAAGCGAGTAGCTTTGGTAATGATCTCGATCAAAGTCACTTAGTTGCAAAGTAACTTTATAGATCGTGGACTTCAGCGCCATGGTATCCCCAAGATTCGTTAATAAATAAATGGGCATACTACACAGATATGAAATATTCCGCACAAATTAAATTGC
>NZ_LWFE01001473.1:0-1422 GCF_001635675.1 Oleiphilus sp. HI0061
CTTGGAGACTTTGACTGCGATGGTGCGACGAGTACAGCCTTGGCTGTTCTTGTACTTCGAGAGATGGGGGCGAAAGAGTGCTCTTATATTGTGCCCAACCGTTTTGAATTCGGCTATGGCCTGACGCCAGAAATCGTTGACTATGCTGCAAAATTAAAGCCTGACCTAATCGTTACTGTTGATAATGGTATTGCTAGTGAAGCAGGCGTAGAGCGGGCCAAGTCACTCGGTATTAAGGTTTTGGTTACTGATCATCACTTGCCGGGAGATACCCTACCTAAAGCTGATGCAATCGTGAATCCAAATCAACTCGGTTGTGAATTTCCCAGCAAAAATGCCGCAGGGGTAGGGGTTATATTTTATGTTTTAAGTAGTCTTAGAACCTTGCTTAAAAAGAGACAATGGTTTGAACAGAGACAGCTTAAAGAACCCAATATGGCTTCATATCTTGATTTGGTTGCTTTGGGGACTGTCGCTGATCTGGTGGCGCTCGATCACAACAATCGCGTACTGGTTTCCCAAGGGCTTAAACGTATTCGGGCAGGTTATTGTCGTCCTGGAATCAAAGCGCTTTTGTCGCTCGCGGGTAAGGAGTTGTCGGGCGTTAAATCGAGTGATATGGGGTTTATCGTTGGTCCGCGGCTAAATGCGGCGGGTCGCCTTGATGATATGTCACAGGGTATCGAATGCCTATTAGCTGATAGCGAGGTTAGGGCAATGTCTATCGCGCAGCGCCTGGACCAGCTGAATGTCGAGCGCAAGCGCATTGAAGCCGAAATGAAACAGGATGCTGAAGCCCAGGTACAAAGCATTCTGGACAAGTCTACGGAAAGCTTGGCTCTTGAGAACTTGTCGTGGGGGTTGAGCTTATATGAGCCACATTGGCACCAAGGTGTCATTGGGATATTAGCTTCACGTATCAAAGAGCTATTTCATCGGCCCGTAATCGCTTTTGCGCCTGCTAGCGATGATCCGCTGATTCAGAATAGGGAGCTAAAAGGATCTGCGCGCTCTATACCCGGGCTTCATATGCGCGATGCTCTGGACCTGGTATCTAAGCGCCACCCAGAGCTGATTAAAAAGTTTGGTGGCCATGCGATGGCGGCGGGTTTGTCGATTGATGAAGCGAGCTATCCGCATTTTAATGAAGCGTTTGACCAAGTCGTAAGAGAGTTATTGAGGGAAGAGGATATGGAGTCGGTTATCCTTACCGATGGCCCATTGAATGAGTATGAGTCAACAGTTCAGCAAATAAGAGAGCTTGAAGCTGCTGGGCCTTGGGGTCAACGCTTTCCAGAACCTTGTTTTGAAAATACCTTTGAATTGGTACAGAGCAGAGTATTAAAAGAAAAACACCTCAAGCTAGTATTAAAAATGGAAGGTGGTCATGAGTTGTTTGACGCGATTCAATTTAATAGTCCA
>NZ_LWFE01001474.1:0-1548 GCF_001635675.1 Oleiphilus sp. HI0061
CAATGGTTATTGAAAACTGAGTGCAGGGAGTAATGGCTTATTGGAAGGGTGCATCAGCTTGATTCAGGTTTGAAATCAAAAGAATCGGGTGAAAGAAAGATTTACCTTCCAATGGTTTTTGTTGTTAACAATAGGGCTGTTATATAGCGAGGAGTCCAGCCAGGAATGTGTCACGCTGGCACGGGTAAAGCCTTTGAGAAAAATTGGCGTTGCAAAGTTAAGGCTAACAGACGGATTGATCGACGTGTTGGGAGTGTAAGCTTGTCTATCTGAATTGGATTCGTGATCGCGCACGCCAAAATAGTAGTTACTGTACGCGCTATCCAAGTAGTTTAAAGAGATCTTTGGAGTCAAAAAAAATGGCCCGTAATTGTAACGGTATGACATTGCAAGGGTGAAATCTTGTCCGCCTGAATGGTTCTGTAAATCATGAAGATAGCTAAGTGTGTACGACAGTCTGTCTTTTTTGAGGCTTGTACTCAGACCGCCAAACAATGAGTTCTGGCGCCTCGTCATTCCGTCAAGATGCTTTGAGTCGTTCGGTTTGTAACCGACCGACTTATAGGTGATGAGTGCCAAAGCTTCCAGTTCAGCACTCTGATGTATGATATAGCTGGCACGAGGCCCCAAAAAGCTAAACCTAGTACCTATATAACCTATAATAGGCAGGGCAACCGTGTCAGCTCCTACGCCGGCATAATAAGAGGAATTGATGCTTGTAAAAGCACCGTAAAACCAGCCAGTCTGTTGTTTTCTAGCCTGGCTTTTTTTTACTAGCGACGTTTCCTTACTGCCGGTTTGATATGGCTCAGCATTCAATGAAACAGAGCTCGACACTAAGGCGAGCACAATTATCAACCTAAGGTAGAACATCAATTAATATCTCATTGCGTCGCAGAAATGGTAGTGCCCAGGGTGGATCGTACCCTGCATAACTAGCTAGTGAAATTGAAGAGTAATTATTGCTGTTGAGCCAGTCACTCAGTTGATTGACATGTTTTTGATAATTGCTTTCACTCCATAATCCTGAATAGCTAATCGCTGCAACTCGTTTTTCAGGAACCTCACGAAGACAAACAAGCGGGTCTGTAGGTTGAGGAGAATTGTTAATAGTGAACTTGTCTGGTAGCACAAATTTCAAAATCCAGCCTTGCCGTTCGTTCTCAGTCTTGCTCGGACTCGCAATAACAGGGCTGGTCATCGCAACTATTTTACCTTTTTCTTCCTGTGGTTCAGCGATGACTGGTGCTGTCATCGAAATGTCATTGGCAGAAACATTGGCCCCAGAAATATAGTCAAACAAACGTCTAAAGGATTGGTCGGTTGCATCACGAAAGTTGGGCTCATTTACGTAGGTTTCAACTATCATGACAGGTTCGTATCGTCTTATTTCGATATTGCCGACCTTCTTTTCAACGGTATAGCGAGCCTCATCTGTAGTGCGTATACCAAGTAGTGAGCAGCCTTCCAATATGAGGCTCAGCAAAGTTATTATGATGAGCAAGGGGGCACTGCTTCGTGCTTTATTCCACATATCAGAAATCACCT
>NZ_LWFE01001475.1:0-1638 GCF_001635675.1 Oleiphilus sp. HI0061
CCTTAGTTGCACGAGCTGAGTTGATATCGATTGAAACAAGTGCTTCCGTTGGGTCGATAACAATTGAGCCGCCAGAAGGCAGTTTTACTTCGCGTTGGAACGCTGTCTCGATTTGAGCTTCGATCTGATAACGGCTGAATAATGGCGTTTCGTCTTGGTAGAGTTTGATCTTGCTTTCATAAGCAGGCATAACTGAACGAACGAAATTTAGAACATCTTCAAACACAAGCGGTGCGTCAACAAGTACTTCGCCAATGTCCTGGCGCAAGTAATCGCGAATAGCACGGATGATGACATTGCTTTCCTGGTATATGAGGAAAGGAGCGGGGCGGCTTTCAGAAGCGCTGGTAATTGATTCCCAAAATTGTAGAAGGTAATCAAGGTCCCATTGTAGCTCTTCTGTTGAACGACCTACGCCAGCAGTACGAACGATAACACCCATGTTGCGTGGCGTTTCAAGGCCGGACATGGCTTCTTTAAGTTGTGAGCGGTCGTCGCCTTCGATGCGGCGAGAAATGCCGCCAGCACGTGCGTTATTAGGCATAAGAACCAAGTAACGACCGGCAAGGCTGATAAAGGTCGTCAGTGCGGCGCCTTTGTTGCCACGCTCTTCTTTATCAACCTGAACTATAACTTCCTGACCTTCTCTTAAGGCTTGCTTGATATTGACCCGGCCTTTACCGGCAGCGGGGTCAAAATATTCTTTAGAGATTTCTTTTAAAGGGAGGAAACCGTGGCGCTCAGCACCAAAATCAACAAATGCAGCTTCAAGGCTGGGCTCGATACGAGTGATCTTACCTTTATAAATGTTTGCTTTTTTCTGTTCGCGAGAACTCGCTTCGATATCAAGATCGTAGAGTTTTTGGCCGTCTACAAGGGCAACACGTAACTCTTCACTTTGAGTTGCGTTTATAAGCATTCTTTTCATGAATGAAATCCAGTTTTGTGCTGGAAATCGCAGGAAGACAGCTTGGTTTAAAGTAAAATTACTCAGCTATAAATCAAGTTAGCGAGCTAACAAATTCCAATACATAGCAGCAACACCCAGTACCCGTGACAAATTCGCGGTGGGGAAGTGGCCACATATGGCGTTTGTTGGTTTTACTTCTATTTCCTAACTATTGTCTGGTCTTATTGCTTCCTTCAAATGATCTGGGCATATGTATTTATGCTCGCTCAAGTCCGGTGCTGCCTTTCAACGCTAAGAAGTAAGTGATAGTGCGTACTAACATTAATGGTCTGCGTTCAATCGCAAGACTTTGTTGTCTGCATCACTTACGGGCTATAAATTCTGTTTTCCTAATGCGATTCCACGCTTTAGTTTTATTTCCAGAGCTTAAATTGCTCTGGAATCCTAATTAATTTACGACATGACAGAGCTTTCTATACCGTGTCGTGTTGTCTGTACTTTCTACTTTTCACTCTGTTGGTGGAAAGGCTCGCTTTATGTATTCTTTTTCATTGCGTGCGTACAAAACTTTCAACGCCTATTTAGCTTGTGTCGCAAGCAAATAGCTGTCGGTTTTCTGTCTATATAATCTGTCGTCTTACTGCTCCGTGGGCTTTTAGCTATATAGTTGACTGAACTCAGCTGAATCTATATAGGGGAATGCGCCTTTCAATGTAACTTTTTTACGG
>NZ_LWFE01001476.1:0-1266 GCF_001635675.1 Oleiphilus sp. HI0061
ATTATTAATAACGAATGAAAACAAGGGCCGGAAAACCGACCCTTGAGCACTTTATAAGAAAACGCTTACAGAAAGATTACTCTGCTGCTTTTTCGCCTTCTTCAGATGCCGCTGACTCTTCCGCCACTTCAACGTACTCACCACCTTTTGAAGAACCTTCAAGCACTGCATCAGCAAAAGCTTTTGCATAAATCTGAATAGCTCTGATCGCATCATCGTTACCAGGGATAACGTAATCAACACCATCTGGATCACTGTTTGTATCAACGATACCGATAACAGGGATACCTAATTTGTTAGCTTCTTTGATCGCAATACGCTCGTGATCAACATCGATCACAACCAATGCGTCAGGTAGACCACCCATATCCTTGATACCACCAATACTACGCTCTAGCTTCTGCATTTCGCGAGTCAGCATCAAAGATTCTTTTTTAGTCAACTTATCAAAAGTACCATCAGTGCTTTGAGTCTCAAGATCGCGGAAACGACGAATGCTCTGACGAATCGTTTTGTAGTTAGTCAACATACCACCCAACCAACGGTGGTTTACGTAAGGCATACCAGCGCGGCTTGCCTCTTCTTTAACAATCTTGCCAGCAGCACGCTTAGTACCAACGAACAATACCTTGTTCTTACCCTCTGACAGCTTTTTAACGAAAGCTAAAGATTCATTAAACGCAGGAACTGTTTGCTCCAGGTTAATGATATGAATTTTGTTACGAGCACCAAAGATGTACTTACCCATTTTAGGGTTCCAGTAACGAGTTTGGTGACCAAAGTGTACACCTGCTTTAAGCAGGTCACGCATAGATACTGATGCCATGTTCTTTTCCTTTAATATGTTTGGGTTAGACCTCCACGAGTCCCATTAATCAACCATGAACCAAAACCACCGTAGCAGAAGCAGAACACAGCACCCAGATCAATGTGTCGAAACGTGTGCGGATTTAAGTCAATCGAGATTACCGACACCCTGCTGGATGTGAGTTCCCGAAATTTGCGTGCGCTTTATACCATATCCTCTTCAAAATAAAAAGCGCATTCCTACATTTATAGCAGGCCAGGCCACTCCATTCTACGTTCAACCTTTAACAATATAAATCGAGCAGCCACCAGCAAATAACAATAATTATTCAATTAACTCCCCTTTCGAGGTAGAATGCGGCGCATTTTTGATAAAAGTCTGTGTCGCAAATGGCGCTATAATGCTCTCCCGACACCATAACAACCCTTAGACAAAAGGCTCTCTTTTCGAGTTATGAA
>NZ_LWFE01001477.1:0-1462 GCF_001635675.1 Oleiphilus sp. HI0061
AAGCCAGATTAAGCGAGTACCGTAAAGAATATAAGTCCCTACCTTCAGTACAAGGCAAAGCTCTGGAAAAAATTCAAAATCGTTTTGAAGCTTTACTCAAAAAACTTAAGCAACTTATCGCTGGCCAAGAAAACAGGCAGCACCTATTAGCTTGGCAAGAAGTACAGCGTAAGGCTAAGCTCTGTAGAGAGGTCTATCACAATAATACTCAGGCCGATGCGAGCCTTGATGATGAGTTTGCCTCGCAACTTGAGCTTCCTAAAGCTCAGGAAGATACTCTTAAAACTTTATGGATCTCTGTCAAAGCTGGTTCGGTAAGTCCCGAGCGTTGCGTGACACTTCAAGAGGCACGTTCTTTGTGTATAGCTTGTGAGATCGCTGCAGGTATCGAGTCACCGGAAAGTGACAAAGAGCTGCGCATGCAGCTACAAGTTAGCAGGCTTTCAGAAGGAATGTCTTCATCAGGTGAAAACCTAAGCCGAGAGCAACAACTTAGCGCAAGCTTACAAAAGTGGTATGACTCGGTTGGCCCGACACTAGAAGAGTTCAGCCAACTTGAGCCTCGAATTGACAATACAATTCAACACCTTTTTGCTCAATAAGACTAACTAAGCGAGACGGGTGCTCATCTATCAGAGCGCCCGGTTTGCTTCACTTCTGTCTGGACAGCATATTAATAATTGCGCCCGCCAGTATCGCTCCAGCACCCAGCCACACCCAGATGTCTGGTACTTCACTAAAAACAAGCCAGCGGTTTTCCTGAGTTTTGATTAGCGCGTCAATTGCAGAGATATCATGAAATGAGGGGACCTCCGTGGTGAAGCGCTTAAGTGTTTCAGACAATGTATACAAAGTCGCTTCTTGCTCATCACCACCGGTTTGGATTAAGCGCTCCTGTTCTTCTGCTTCGAGCTTTTCTTGGGCAATTTTATCAATTCTTGCTTGGCACTCAGCTTGGTAGTGAGCAAATTCTTTGCGTTGTGTTTCGTTAGCACTGAGGCTAACTGCCGCCCAACGTTTGCTTAGGTTAAAAAGCTTGGCATCGTAGTGCTGAAGAACCTCGGTTTTTGCGAGGGCGGTAATGTCTGCTAGTGCTTTCTCTATATCTTGTTGCTGTTGACTTCGTTCAGCGATCTGATTGCGGATAGTGGCAAGCTTGGACTTGGCTATATGATAAACCGATTTGTCCTTACCCTTTGCCTGACTCAGCAGTGTGCTTAAGTCTGCTTCTGTTTCGATAAGCTCAGCAGCGGCTTGTCGGAGTTTTGCCATTTTTGCTTTTACTGCAATTTCTAGCAGTGATTGCTTATCTTCAATCCGAGCCAAACCGCTTAGGAAAGCATCTGCCTGATTCGACTTAATGATCATTTGAGTAAGTATTTTATTGTCAGTAATTAGGTCGAAAATACTCAATGACTGAGCGTTAGCCAGCTCGTATAACTTTTCTTCAATTAGAGGCTTT
>NZ_LWFE01001478.1:0-12913 GCF_001635675.1 Oleiphilus sp. HI0061
GTTCATTACAACCCTGTACAGAGTGACCTGGATGATGATGGTCGCGGTGATCCTTGTGACCTGGATCGCGATGGTGATGGCGTTAACAATGATCTTGACGCTTTCCCTTCAGATGAAACAGAAACAGAAGATACTGACAATGACGGTGTAGGTAACTCAGAAGATACTGATGACGATAATGATGGTGTTGCCGATGATCTGGATGATTTCCCGACTGACCCGAATGAAATTGTCGATACCGATGGCGATGGTACCGGTGACAATGCAGACAGCGATGATGATGGAGACGGTACACCTGATTCCGAAGATGCCTTCCCTCTAAACTCTAGTGAAGACACCGATACCGATGGTGATGGTATTGGTAACAACACCGATGATGACGATGATGGTGACGGTGTTGCCGACAGTGATGATGCTTCACCTCTAGATGCCTTGGCAAGTACTGATACAGACGGCGACGGTGAGCCAAATATCACTGATACCGATGATGATGGTGATGGTACGCCAGACTCTGAAGATCGTTTCCCACTGAACCCTAATGAAGATACCGATACAGATGGTGATGGCATCGGTAACAACACTGATACTGATGATGACAATGATGGTGTTGAAGACGATGCTGATGCCTTCTCTTTACTTGCTTCTGAGCAATTAGATACAGACGGTGATGGTACAGGTAACAATGCAGATACTGATGATGATGGTGATGGTACACCTGATGCCTCAGACCCATTCCCCCAAAATGCTTTAGAGACTCGTGACTCCGATGGCGACGGTATTGGTGATACAGCCGATACGGATGATGATAACGATGGTGTGCTAGATATAAACGACGCTGCACCGACTAGCCGCGATGGTGATGAAGATGGCGTAGGTGATGGCCGTGATAATTGCCCAGTGAATAGTAACAGTGATCAGCGTGACTCAGATGGTGACGGCCAAGGTGACGCCTGTGATAGTGATGATGATAACGATACAGTCGAAGATAGCGCAGATAATTGCCCAACAGTACCGAATAGGAATGGCCAGAGCGATAACCTAGACGGTGATGACTTTGGTGATGCCTGTGATGATGATCGTGATGGCGATGATATCAAGAACGGTGTCGATAACTGTCCTTCGACCGCTAACTCGGATCAGGAAGACACTGATGGCAATGGCTTAGGTAATGCTTGTGAAGCTGATAGCGATCAGGATGGTTTCGCCGATCAGTTAGATAACTGCCCTGCCGATGCTAACCCAGGCCAGGAAAACTTCGATGGCGATGCTCGCGGAGATGCTTGTGATGGCGACGATGATAATGATGGCGTGAGTGACCAGGCAGAAGAATTTGAAGAAAGAAGTGACCCTAGAGATCCTGATACCGATGATGACGGTGTTGATGATAAAAATGATGCCTTCCCTAAAAATCCAGAACTCCAGGAAGATTCTCAGGGTGATGACGATGGCGATGACGTTGCAAACGGCATTGATAACTGTCCAAATGATGCCAACGCGGGCCAGGAAAATTTTGATGGCGATGCACAAGGCGATGCTTGTGACCATGACGATGACAATGATGGTGCGCCAGATGATGCTGATGACTTCGATAACGATCCAAATGAGCAATCAGACAGTGATGGTGATGGCTTAGGTGACAAATCTGATAACTGCCCAACGGTTGCAAATGAAGACCAGAGCAATGCTGACCAAGATGGATTTGGTGATGCTTGTGATGCCGATACCGACAATGATGGAGTAGGCAATGAGCAGGATAACTGCCCTGTCGATATGAACCCTGGACAGCTGAATGCAGACGGCGATGAGTTTGGTGATGTTTGTGATAGTGATGATGATGGTGACGGTGTAGAAGACGCCTTCGATAACTGTCCAATTGACGCTAACAGTAATCAGGAAAACTCTGATTCTGAATCAGATGGTGGTGATGCTTGTGACCATGATGATGATAATGATGGTCTAAGCGACGCGGAGGAAAATGCAAAAGGCACCGACCCGACTGATGCTGATACAGATGACGATGGCGAAAATGATGGTGATGATAATTGCCCGCTGATTGCTAATGCAGGCCAGGAAGATGCCGATGGCAATGGCCAAGGTGATGCCTGCGACATTGATAGTGATGGTGACGGTGTATTGAACACCATGGAAGAAGCTCAGGGTACTTCACCTACAGATGCCGATTCTGATGATGATGGTAGCAATGACGGTGTCGATAACTGCCCAGCAATTGCTAATGCTGATCAGCGTAACTCAGATGATGATGCTGAAGGTGATGCTTGTGATTTGAACGATGACAATGACGCTGTTGATGATGATGCGGATAATTGCCCAACGGTTCCGAATGATGATCAAGCTGATGCCAATGAAGATGGAGTGGGTGATGTTTGTACTGCTGATGAAGATCAGGACGGTATTCCAGATACGGTAGATAACTGCCCTGCGGTGGCAAACCCAGTTCAGGAGAACGCTGATCATGATGCACAAGGCGATGCCTGTGATAACGATGATGACAACGATTCGATTGAAGATGCTAGTGATAACTGCCCGGTTAAGGAGAATGCTGACCAACTTGATCTAGATGGGGATCAGATTGGTGATGTGTGTGATCCGGACTCTGATGGTGATGGCGTTGAAAATCTAGTCGATAATTGCCCATTAATCGTTAACGCGAACCAGGAGAATACTGATCAGGATGGTCAGGGTAATGCTTGTGACTTAGATGATGATAACGATGGCGTATCCGATGAGAATGAAGCGGCTCAAGGTACGGACCCACTGTTAGCGGATAGTGACGACGATGGTAGTCACGATGGAGATGATAACTGCCCGCTAATCGCTAATGAAGAGCAGAAAGACACAGACTCTGATGGCTTGGGTAACGCTTGTGACACCGATGATGATGGCGACACGATTGCTGACGATGTCGATAACTGTCCACTCGATAGTAATGTTGGACAGGCAGATAGCGATGAAAATGGTGTTGGTGACGCGTGTGATGTGCCTTCAGTAGCTTTGTTCTACTTGAATGAACGCATTGTTAACTCTGAAACTGAAACTGATGAGTCAGGCACTGAAGATGGCATTTGTCCTTTCGATGTAAATGATGAAATGACTCGAGTGTCTCTATGGAGACAAGAAGGTTCTGTTCTAAGGGTTAGCTTTGGTGATGAAGGGCATGACGAAGGTGGTGAGTTGATGATCGATCCATCAGGACGCATTAGTGCTTCATTCAGCGATGAGTACAGCGGCGAGCATGGTTCCATGCAAACTGAGTTGGATGTTGATGGTCAGTTGGATGCAGAGTCAGGTGTCATTGTTGCCACCGTTGAAGAGAGCTTCACCTTTGCAAGTGCAGACGGCCAGATTGTTGCGACCTGTGCCTACAATGCAACAGAAACCTTTACGCCGATGGATGAAGTGTCTGCAAGTACTATCTTCGATGGTGAAACCGGAACTAATGTAGGCTTTGTTTGGATGGAAGGCGACGAGCATTATCAGGACTCAGCCAATCAGCCGGTCTTCGACTTCTTCTATGGTGTGATTGATGACACTGAAGAGCGTCGTTATCGATACGACACCAGCACCGGTGCACCGATGTGGGTAGAGGAAACTGAGGAAGACTCAAGTTTCATGCTCGGAGCCAATGGTTGGGTTGAAGTATCAGACAAAATGTTGGTTGAGGGTACGCCAGGTGTTACAGCTAATGTGGTTGCAAAGGATGCAAGCGATAACATTTTAGCGAACTGGCAAGTAACGCCATTCTCTGCGAATGTTACGGAAGAGCCAATGTTTGGTTTGATCCCTCGTGAGTGGAGTGAAGAAGGCCTAACAGCGCCTGAAGAAGTCTTTGCAGGTAGTGAGGTCTTGGCTTTGGGGATACATGCTGTGTCGCAGTTGGATGTTTATGAAGTTCGCTGCGGGGGAGCACCTGATGATGGTCCGGCAGACGGTACCGCACCAACGATGGCTTGTCATAATGCAATGGAAACCGATGACGGTACGGGTAGCCCTGTGTTAGCCGATTCGTTAGGTGACATTATTTATGAAGCAGACTCTTCAATGACAGAGAAATGGCAGGGTATGCCAGCGGGTTACTCTGATGAAGGTGAAGTTTTTGCCTACCTAACGGGTGCCGACACAAGTGGTGATGAGGGCACAAGTGGTGATGTCAGCTTCTATATCTATGACTGGGATAGCGAGTCGCTTGAAGCACTCGATCATTCTTCAAGTTGGACGATAGAGGACCCATTAGGTGATGATACGAACTTGGTGATTTCTGTCGCTTTACCTACAGAGCTTGGTAAAGAGTTTGGTGATGAAATGCCTGATGCTGTGATTGCTTCAATGATCGAAGACTCATCCGACAGTCAGCTCTATGTTCGTACTGGGCATTTCCGCGAAGCAGGTAAGCACCATTATGATAGTGGCTTGAATGGTCCGGCGATTGAGGAGGTTCAGGGTAACTTTAGCTATATTCCTCCAGAGCCAGACTCAGACCACGATGGAGTTGTAGACAGTGAAGATAACTGTATCGATGTGCCAAACCCCGACCAGGCAGATACGGATGGCGATGGTGTTGGAGATGCCTGTAGTGGCAGTGGTTCTGAAGACGGTGTATTCACAGCTGAGAATGTGGTTGGTGACTTTGCAATCACCTTCCCAGCAGGTGACACCGAGCCTGAGAGCCAGGCTTTCTACAAAATACGAGATGATGGTACGGGGACAGTTTTCTTTGAAGACGGTCCTGCAGAGGGAGAAGAGTTTACCTGGTTAATCGATGGTGAAACCTTAGTCTTGGACATTACTACTGCTACCGGTTCTCACGACTGGGATGAATATACGTTGACTTCCGGGTCTGTGGACTATGGCAGTATTCGTGCAGTAATCGATGAAGGTAATGATTCCAGTATTGAATATGACGGCCCTGCACAGTGGATGCGTGATATGGGAACTAGCGGCCCAGAAGCCTGTACCACAGGGGATGTCGAAAGTGGCGCGGTTGAAGCGGACTACGACCAAGCTGTCGAGGACTGTGGCGGCCTGGATAAGCTGCTAACGACAGAAGAAGTGAACGATACCGTTTGGTACAGCGAGCAAGATACGGTTGCTTTTGATAGCGGTGGAACCGGCAGCTTCGAAGACCATCACACTGGAACTGAATACACGACTACCTGGTCGATAGATTCTGGCTTTGTTCGCTTTACGGCGACAAGTGCTTCAGGAGTATTCTCTCGTAAGCTAGGCATCTTGGCTGACGGCTTTCCTCATATTTCTACCAAGTTCTTCCATGATGGTGAAGCTAATGACTACATTGCTAGCATGCTGTATGCAGTGAGTGAAGATGCGACTGACAGTGACTCAGACGGTATACCGGATGATATTGATAACTGTCCGACTGATGCAAACAGTGATCAGCAAGATAGCGACCATAATGGAATAGGTGATGCCTGTGATGGGGGAGACACCTCTGGTCATATGTTTACGGTAGAAGAACTTTCTGACCAAACTCGCTTTAATGTTTATTTCGACGATGCGCCAGATGATGGTGGCGACCCTTACTACATTATGGAGTCCATGACCTTTAATTCTGATGGCTCGTTTAGTGCTGAGCTAGATGACAATGCCTTGTCGCGCGGAGAATCACACTATTCAGGTGACTGGAGTATAGAAGCCGGGGACTTGGTTTTATCACTCAATGGAGGCACAGAAACAGAATATATTCACGCCTTTGGGGTAGATGATGAAAATGGCGCACTACTCGTATGTTGGGGGTCTGCACCTTGTTCTGATGACACAGAATGGTTCTTTGATGGCCAGCTAGCAGCTGAAGCATTCTTGGTAGCAATGAATAGTGGTGGCAGCGGCGGCACAGTCGTTCAGGATGCTGACGGTGACGGTATTGTCGACCAGGAAGACGCTTTTGTTGATGATGCAAGCGAGCAGTTTGATACCGACGGCGATGGTATCGGTGATAATTCCGATGCTTGCCCGTATACAGCTGATTCGACATGTGACGGTTCAGGTGTCCCCGATATGTCTGGTGAATACCTACTTGCCTGGAGTGTTGACGGAACTAACCCAGATAACGAGATGCTAAATGACGCTGGTGATCAATGTGTTGCGGAAGATGAATTATCCGGTTTTGCCTTAGTTCGAGTACAGCAGGAAGGAAACCAGGTTATTCTCAATGGAGGTGACGGAGAAGACGGCTGGATGTCGATTGGTACGATCGATGCTAATGGCGATTTCTCTGTAGAAGAGCTTGATAACGAACCGGGTCGAAGCTTTGTGCTATCAGGCAACTTTGATGGTACGGGTATAGCTGGGGGGAGTTTCACGGATTCAGAGCAAAATGAAAGTGAAACCTTAACCTGTTCTTCTAGTGGTACTTATACAGGCTCGGCACCCGTTGCCATTACCGAAAGCGATATTGATTCTACGGGGGCAACATGGTTTGAAATAGACTATCACCACGATGCTGCAGGGAATACTCAACTTGAGTTTGAGTACGGAACAATAAGTGGTGAGCTTGAGACGCTGTTTGAGCTAGACCCTGAAACTGGCATGTGGGTTGATCGTAGCTCAGAAGATATCGGTGCAGGAGAAATGTCGGTACTGACAGCCAATGGCATTGAAAGACTTGATGACCTGTTTATCATTGTCGGTTACGGTGCCGATGGATCAGAAACGCTTGGTGAGACCGCGAGAGTTGCAGCAAGCTTTGATGGTGATCCCAACGATGTTGTCGCGACGGATGTAGATTTGTCCGCCTTTGATGTCTCTGGTTTGCCAGTTCACTTAGCCTTTGGTGATGAAGCTTTCGATGCGGATGCCGTCTTTAGTGATGGCGCAGAGATCTTTGTTGCAGAGCTCAGCGCTGTTAACACTTCGTATATTTTCGAGTGTGATGCAGACTGGTCACCTTGGTTTGCTTCAAACCTTGATTGCGACAATGTGGTGCCAATAGGCTTTGTCGCTGAAGACCCTGATGAGGATGGTATTCATGATCCAATTCCAGCGACGTCTTTTGCTGATGTATTTTCGACCGCGGCAGAGCTACTTGCTCAGCCAGTGACGCAAGAAGTGTCTGATCGGGGGCTGTATATTGGTCATGGTTATGATCATGGTGGATCATTCCATATTCGTGCTTATCTTGAGTCGACTTCAGGTGACGGCAGTGGTTTGGACGGTGATCAAAATGCAGGGATTGGTTTTGTGAAAGTTTATGACCACTCTTCAGATGTATTCCATATAGCTGAACTGGCGATAAGCTCGACAACCATCGATTCACATCAAGTTATTTCTTTCGAGGTGCCTGAATTGGTAGCGAAGCTCGTTGATTTGGATAGTGAAGAGCGTCACCAGTTTATCTTTGTTGATAATTCCGAAACGGCAGGGCCGATTGTGCGCCGAGGAGGAGTACAGCTACAGGGCGCCGGTGATAAGGAACTGATGTTCAATAATGTAGCTTTTGAGGATCTGAAAGCGGCTGTCATCTTACCGGGTAATGGTGGCGGAACGGGCGGTGCTCCGGCTGGAGAGAATATCGGCCTTTGGCTACTTGATAACGGTGGCAGTGACTACCATGCAGTTGTCTTTTATGGTGATGCGAATTATATCGTAGGGCATACTGCAAACTCGGAATCCGATCCGGTTTATGGTGTGCTACCAACTTCTGCAGAGCATGGCACATATACATGGGACCCAACAAGCGGTGTTTTTGAACCAAATAAAGTTGGCGAAAGTGACGGTGATGGAGGGCTTGATAATGCCATTGGCGAGATGACCATGGTGATCGATGGCGATGTATTAACGTTCGATGATGATATAGGCCCGGATGAGCTTGTGCGAGGATACTCTGATACGAACCCACTAATTGGTGCCTGGCAGATACCTGAGCCGGGTAATATGAATATTCTGGTTTTTGTGGATGAAACTCGCTACATCATTATGCATACCAACAACGGAGAAGAGCATGATGTTGGTGTGATAGTGCCAACTTCAGCAGAGCACGGAACTTATACCTGGGATCAGGAAACAGGAGATTTCTCTGTTTCCGTGCTGGGTCAAAGCGACGGTGAGGGCGGTTTATCTCATCCTTCAGGTCTCGGTTGGAGCATGTCTTTAAATGGAGACGCGCTTAGCCTAGATGATGGTGAAGGTTCCTTTGTACTTCAGCGTGTGGGCGCAGATCCATTTGCTGCGGCAAGCAATAATGGAGTGGACTTCTCGGACTCTGCAACTCTGACGCAAGGACAAGAGCTGGGAGTTCTGGGTTCTGGTCTCTTAAGAGAATGGTATGACGATGGCACTTCGACAGAGTATGAAGAATATTATGTATTTGACAGCTCAGGTAATACTGGACGATTCGTCTGGAGGCATGATGACGAAAGTGCTGGAACAACAGATACAGGTGATGAGGCAACAACTTGGTTGGTAGATAGCTCAGGTAATCTTGAAATTACTATTGCTGGTTTATCTGAAGTACATGACGTGGCATTAGCTGATTTTAGTGACTTGTTCAGGCCCGAAATTGTCGTCAAAAAGGACGGTATGATGGAAGGACCTACGCGTGCCGAGCTAATGGTGACTCAGTCTACCTTAGCCTCAGAAGTGCCTAGCCCTGTTGATTTGACGGCTGAGAGTGATTTATTGGGTACCTACTTTTTTGAACATAACCTAAGTGAGCAAATGATTTTTGCTAGCGGGGGCGTATTTTCAGAAGTATGGGATGGAGGTTCTGAGACAGGTTTAAGCTGGTCGCTCGATACTTCAACAGATGAAATCTTGATATGTTTTGAGGGCGGCGGTACATCAACTGTTGATTGCCCGGATAGTTCACTCGATTATGTTTATGTTGAATCAGTAACAGACGACACATCAAATGCAGATGATAACTCAGAAACAACAGAAGTATGGGGGTTCGCTGGCTGGTGGCAAGTTGATGCATCGACCGGATTAGGTTCCTTCTTCCGGGATAAAGCATTTAAACAGCCCTTACCTTAAAATGAAGTAAAAAAAGCCAGGTCAGCGACCTGGCTTTTTCGTATCTATACCTTCCGGCCAGACGATAGGCCTACTAAAGGCATTTACCCAGACTCTAACTAAATGGTCATCTAGGTGTTATTGACCTGTAAAACCTTAAAGCTATTATGGATAGTTCGTTTAAATAGTTATTAAGGGGGCCTTTGTGTCTGATAAAAAGAGCCAGAATCGTTTTTGGTTGATGCCGTTTGTAGCGATCATGCTACTGCTTAGTCAAATGAGTTTTGCAGCGGATCTTTGGGAAAAAGGGCGCCACTATAAAGAATTGCCTTACCCGGTAAAAACCGCAGACCCTTCTAAAATAGAAATACTAGAGCTATTTTGGTATGGCTGCCCGCATTGTTACGAATTTAACAATGACCACTTACCTGAGTGGGAGAAAAGCTTGGCGGATGATGTAGATTTCCGTTTAATGCCAGCAACCTTCCCTGGTTGGGTAGAGCATGCAAAAGCTTATTACGCAGCTGAGTTCCTGGGTGTGTACAAAGAGATGCACCAGTACTTATTCGATAAGATCGTATCGAACCCTAAGAAGTATAAAGACGTAGACGACATAAAAGTTTTGTTTATGGATAAAGGCATAAAGTCTGAAGACTTTGATAAGGTATTTGAGGCCAGTGGGTTTAGAAAGATTTCCAAGATAGATGAGGCGATCAAAAAAGCTCAAGACAAGATCAAGAAGTTGCGTATTACAGGTGTACCGGCTTTGATTGTTAATGGCAAATACAAAATCGGTGTTCGTGACGCAGGCAGCTTTGGCAATATGGTAAAGATTGCGAATTATCTGGTTAATAAAGAACGAGAAGCTAAGAAGAACTAGTGCCGGATTTGTCGTTTTTAAGAATGGGGTGATGAGCCCCATTTTTTTTGCCTTGAGAAAATCATAAGGGCCGCTTATGCTGTTGTTAAGGCCGATTAATGTGGTAATGAATAGTCGTCGTGAAACAGGGTAATTCTAGTTTATGTATCAACGAATCAAACATCGTATCAGTGAACTGATTACGCCGATCAATGAGTCGCTACAAAACGCAGCATCGCAACAGGTGCACCCTGAAGAACTGAAAAAGACCCCGTTTCTTGAAACAGACAAAACGATTCGACTATTAACCTTCAATATTCAAGTGGGTATTTCCACCTCTTCCTACCGTCACTATCTGACACGTAGTTGGCAGCACGTTTTGCCTCACAAAAAGCGGCAAGACAATCTGGATAAAATTGCTGAGCTGATTAGTCAGTACGATATGGTGGCTTTGCAGGAGGTCGATGGCGGTAGCTTGCGCAGCGGATTTATTAATCAGGTCGAATACCTTGCGAGTAATGCAGGTTTGCCGTTTTGGTATCAGCAGTTAAATAGAAATTTTGGTCCTGTAGCAAAGCATAGTAATGGCTTGTTAAGTCGTTTCCGGCCAATCAAGGTTGAAGAGCATCGCTTGCCTGGCTTAATACCTGGCCGAGGCGTGATTGTTGCCGAGTACGGAAAAGAGGAAGATCCGATCGTATTGGTGATTATGCACTTGTCGCTCAGCGATAGTGCCCAAAAACAGCAGCTACGTTTTGTTCGGGATTTGGTTGATGACTATAACCATGTGGTGTTGATGGGCGACATGAATACCCATGCCGAGAAAATACTGCATGACTCTCCGCTAAAAGGAGCCGGCTTGGTGACTTTGCCGGGCGTATCTCATTCATTTCCTAGCTGGCGCCCTGAAAAGGCCTTAGATCATATTCTGGTGAGTCGTAGCCTATTGGTTAAGAGGGCGGGCGTGGTAACGTTTCCGGTATCTGACCATTTACCCATCGAATTAGAGGTAAAACTACCCAAAGGCTATTAGCTTGAAACTTTGAAAATATAGACATAGACAGGCACAAAAAACCCGACAATAAAGTCGGGCTTTTCAATGGAAGCAATAAGCTGCCTACCTCGAAAGGTAGAAAATCTTACTTGATTTTAGCTTCTTTGTAGACCACGTGCTTACGCACAACTGGGTCATACTTTTTGATTTCCATCTTTTCTGGCATGTTACGCTTGTTCTTGTCAGTCGTGTAGAAATGACCAGTACCAGCGCTTGAAACTAAACGGATTTTATCACGCATTGCTCAATCTCCTAAACTTTCTCGCCGCGAGCACGTAGTTCACTAAGAACTGTCTCGATGCCTTTTTTATCGATAATACGCATACCTTTGGTAGATACACGAAGCTTAACAAAACGCTTCTCGCCCTCAACCCAAAAACGGTGAGATTGTAAATTAGGCAAAAAACGACGACGTGTGCGGTTTTTTGCGTGTGAAACGTTGTTTCCTGCTACTGGGCGCTTGCCTGTAACCTGACATACTCTAGACATTGTAACCTTGCCTCCAACTTCGAAACGTCCCTTGAAAGCACGTTCAAAAAAATTCAAATATCGGACCCTTTTTTGGAGTCCTCACTAAAGAGCCCGCCTTTATACCAGAAAGCATTTTTAATCGCAAAAAATATTTTCAAAAATGTGTATAAACTTGTAACGTGGTATCGGCTTTATCAGGTACAAAATGACGCTCATATTTGGGTGTGGATGGTTGATAGAAGGGGATTTATGAAACTTGGTGTGGATCTCGGTGGTACGAAAATAGAGGCTGTTGTCTTGGACGGTCAAAAAGTTCTCTGGCGGCAACGAGTTGCAACACCAAAAAATGATTATGGGCAAACCTTACAGGCAATTGCGAGTCTAGTTGGTGAGGCGAAACAGGTCTGTGGTTTGAGCCAGGGTGAAGCAATTGGCATTGGTGCGCCCGGTGCACTGACAGACTCCGTGACGGGGCCGAGAGTAATGAAGAACTGCAATTCCGTGGTACTGAATGGTAAACCCTTGCTTGAGGATCTTAAGCGCCTACTCGCTTGTGAGGTCTATCTGGAAAATGATGCAAACTGCTTTGCCTTAGCTGAAACACTTGCAGGAAGTGGCAAAGAAGGGTTCGGCGCACAAGTGCCAGAGATTAGCTTTGGCGTGATTCTTGGGACGGGTGTTGGTTCGGGCCTTGTCGTCAACGGAAAAGTGTTAGCTGGCTTACATAGCATTGCCGGGGAGTGGGGACATAACTGTCTGCCAGCTCTTGAGTTGGATAAACTACCCGAGCCAGAGAGAGGCAGGCTTTGCTATTGTGGTCGCAAAGATTGTATTGAAACCTATTTGTCGGGGCCTGGTTTAGCCATGAGCTATCATCTTAGGTACGCTCAGGTACTTAGCTCTGAAGAAATTATTTCGGCTATGAGGGCCAAAGATGCCAAGGCGGCAGATATTTGGCAAAGCTACTTGAACCAGCTGGCTGCTTCGCTTGCTCAGGTGGTTAATATACTTGACCCGCAGATCATTATTTTGGGCGGTGGCATGTCCAATATTATCGAGATCTATTCAGATATAAATGAGCGGATGGCAGCGCATGTATTTACCGAACACGCCAAAACCCCGATCGTTTGCGCAAAGCTCGGGGATTCGGCGGGTGTCTATGGTGCTGCCTATCTTGGTGAAGGCCAAGGTGGCTTGAAAGGCTTTGGCTAATGTTTATAGCTGCCCCAGCTCAGCCATGCTCACGACAAGAGAGCCCGCGACAATCATATGATCGAGCACGCGTACGTCAATCAACTCCAAAGCTTTAACTAAACGTCGGGTAAGCTCAATATCGGCTTGGCTCGGTTTTGCTGAACCGGAAGGGTGGTTGTGACAAAAGATAACGGCAGCGGCATTGTTTTCAATCACTTTGCCGACGACCTCGCGTGGGTAAACCGAGGCAGAATCTATTGTTCCCTGAAAAAGTTCTTCGAACTTCAATACTTGGTGCTGGTTGTTTAAAAACAGGCAGCCGAATACTTCTTGCTTCTTGTGGATAATCG
>NZ_LWFE01001479.1:0-1051 GCF_001635675.1 Oleiphilus sp. HI0061
TTGCTCAGCTTTTTCTGCATACAAGGCATCGTCTATATCTTTCGTAGAAGACGAGTCAATGGTAACAAAGGGAAGTTCACAATAGTTTTTACGCCCTTCGCTTAAACCTGCTATCTGTTCTTCTGAAATCGCATCTGCTTGTTCTTGCTCGACTTTGCTCCAGCTTGTTTCCAGGCGGTGCTTCTTGCTGGCATACAATGATTCGATACCGATATCTTGGTCGGTACCAATTAGCTCGACAATGCTTGCTTGTGCTTTCCCTGACTTAAAAGGATGTTGAGTAACCTTGCAGACAACCAGGTCTTTCGCTTTGGCTTTTTTGCGCTTTTGAGGAGGAATAAAAAACCACCGACACATGCCTTGGATATCGGGCTCAACAAAAGCAGCTTTACCCTTCTCTATGTATTTGCCACAAAAGAACTGGGTGTTGCTTTCAATTAGCCTTTCTAATTTAGCGACCTTTTTGTTCTTTGCATCTTTTATGACTTCAACTTCTACTCTATCACCAGGGAGTACGCGCTCCATTTCATCGGGTGGAAGATAAACGTCTCGGTTGGTATCAAGTGTCACAAAACCAAATTTGTAAGCAGAACCTTTAACTGTCCCAATGCAGAGATTGCGACTAGCTTTGATATCTTGCTTGAGTTGCTTGAGTTGATTAAGTGAGTCGAGTTTTAGCATTGATCATACCTGTTGGTGGCAAGAGTGCTGTGTATCGATCCTAGACACACAGCGACATGTTCTTAAGAGTTGGTTGCGAGCGTTAGGAATTCACTACGTGTTGCCTGAGACTGTCTGAAAGCGCCCAGCATAACGGAAGTGTTCATGACTGAATTTTGTTTTTCAACACCGCGCATCATCATACACATATGTTTTGACTCAATGATGACAGCCACACCTTTTGCGCCAGTCACTTGCTGGATTGTTTCAGCCACTTGACGAGTGAGGTTTTCCTGAATCTGGAAGCGTCGCGCATACATGTCGACAATACGAGCAAATTTAGACAGACCCAAAACCTTGCCGTTTGGCAAATAAGCGATATGGCACTTGC
>NZ_LWFE01001480.1:0-758 GCF_001635675.1 Oleiphilus sp. HI0061
CAACAACTCAGTAGATGGTGCAAGCCTTTCTGACTTAGTGAAGCAAGCAGACCCAGCACTGGATGCTGAAATGCTGGGTAAGCTTAATGCTACTCAAGCGACGGCTCAAGCAATGGTTGACGCGGCGGCTAAAGGCCAAGCTTTTGATGTATTGATCGGTGAAGGTAATACTGCGGGCAACCAAATCGTTCAGAACTTTGTTGATGCACTCGTTGCTCAAGCCAAAACAACTGAAAAGGTCATTCAGGTCTTAGGCCTCAGCAATATTGATTTTGAAGGTTCTGACAGCCTGGACAACCCTTCTGCTGTAGCAGAGTAATTAACAACTAGGTGACGCACCTGTTTATTTACGCCCGCCTAACAAGCGGGCGTTTTGGTAGCTATGAATAAAACCATCTTCGCACTTCCTCTTTTAGCGGTCAGCTTTTTACTCTACATAAATGCTGACTCGACCCTCGCTTCAAATAGCAAACTCCATAGTGCCAGAGAACTCTACCCATCAGGTCAACATAGTGCTGGCCAAAGCAAACAACGAAACAGTTTTGATCATCCCTCCCCCCTTCTGGATATGGAGACAAAGCTCGACTTTAAAATCGGCCGGGCCATCTTTGAAAAAATTTGGGTATTTGCCCCCTCAAGTACGACCGCAAGTGATGGCTTAGGCCCACTCTACAATGCAAGATCCTGCTCCCGTTGCCACGAGAAGAATGGTCGAGGCATATTAAAAGAAGAAGGTAAAACCTCCCCTGCACTATTTC
>NZ_LWFE01001481.1:0-1125 GCF_001635675.1 Oleiphilus sp. HI0061
CATAAAACTTTACGGCCTTCTAACAAAGCACTTTTACATTTACCTTAGCTGCACAAACAACTAAGCGTGATGACAATCACATAAAAAAATATGATTATCGATAAAAAAGAACCGGCATGTCTATCTTTCAAGACATGCCGGTACTTTATTTATGACTTCATAACAAAATCATAGTCATCTCTAAAACAAAGCTCAAAAAGCTTACACCTTAGCGACGTAGACCTAAGCGAGCGATCAAGTCTAAATAACGCTGACCGTCCTTACGCTTCAAGTAGTCCAACAACTTACGACGCTGGTTAACCATACGGATCAAACCGCGACGTGAATGGTGGTCGTGCTTGTTACCCTTGAAGTGGCCTTGCAATTTGTTGATGTTAGTTGTCAACAATGCAACCTGAACTTCTGGAGAACCAGTATCACCTTCAGACTGTTGATATTCGCTTACTACTTTTGCTTTTTCTTCGGCATTAAGAGCCATAGTTATTTCCTCAATATGCTAATTAAAACTTAAGCCAACCGCGCATATTTACAGTCAACTCGTTTGCGAAACTTGTTTTCTTTCTACCGTTATTAGTTTGAAAAAGACCTATACCTGTGTCGCAATTTCATTAAAGTTGACGAGTCGACTAGGTTGTAACATACCTTCTTCGTCAATTTCAGCGACACCAGCAAAGACATATTGCTGACCATCTTTTTCAAAGGTAGATTCAAAATACTGCTTGAATATTGTCTGCTCGACACTTAAATTTTGGCATAAAGTATCAACAGGCAGATAAATACAGACAAAGCCAGTATTTTCAAAGTCGGCTATTCTAACCGCTTGTCCATTTAATATCGAGCTTACAAGCTCATTTTTTAGGCATACTTTGGGTGTATCAGGCAATAAACTGTCAATTGGCAGTAAATTGACATCTAAAACTGCTTCCAAGCCTTCACCTAAAGCAAGTTCTTGAGACATTTCGTCCAAAGCAAGCATCTTAACAGTGCTATCCAACATGAAGTGCCCGGCCTTAAAACGACGCAACATTGAGACATGCGCACCACAGCCCAGTTCATTACCAATATCTTCCACTAATGAGCGAATATAAGTACCTTTCGAACATTCGACAGTCAAATCGAGCTGCT
>NZ_LWFE01001482.1:0-561 GCF_001635675.1 Oleiphilus sp. HI0061
CTCGATACCAAAGCACAATAGTCCCTTGACTCCCTACGTCTGTGTCCAAGTCCAGCTGTGAGTCAATGGCATCAATCGTTGCTGAATTTGAGTTGTCGGGAATAAAACTACCTTTACAAACCTGGCCGCTGGCATGGGACTCTGCACTACCGACACTTAATCCCGCATTACCGTTACCCGAATAATCCTCGATCGACACGCCTGCGCCCGACCAATTATTTTGCTCAAAGGCAAAGTGAGCAAGAGGCTGATAGGCGCCACATGAACGTGTCTCGGTATATAAGGCATTCACTTGCGAATCACTTAGAACGCTGTTGTATATTTTGACTTCATCTAGCTGACCTTGAAAGTACTCTGGCGAACCACCTGTATCTTCTATCCGGCCGATACTCGTGAAAGAGTTGCCAATCACACCTGCTGCTGCGGTGCCACTTTGATCCAACACGCCATCAATATATATTTTATACGCACCACTACCGGCATCACGTGTTAGTACCACATGATGAAAGCTATTATCATTGATCACTCCTGAGGATTTTGTTGAGTAATCGTTACCGACCG
>NZ_LWFE01001483.1:0-1203 GCF_001635675.1 Oleiphilus sp. HI0061
ATCTCCAGTAGCTATACCTGTAAGCCGTGAGCGAATATTGATGAACCAAGAGATTACCTTAAATATCGCGGCAGAGTTATCGAGCTGAATATCAAAGCGCCCCCAAACGGGTTCGGATGAGATTGCGCCATGTAGCATGTTAATAGCTTTACTTGGTAATACCGTATCTGCATGCAAAAACAGAAGAAGACGCCCTTGAGCTAACTCTGCACCAGCATTCTGTTGTGCGGAACGCCCACACTTTGAGCGAATTAAATGAGCATCCATATCTAGCTCACTTATAAGTGAAGAAATTATCTCGCCACTACCATCAGTACTACCGCCATCGACCAGCAGCACTTCGCAGCGCTTACTAGTGAGAGTGTTGAGCTTGCGTAATAAACGCTCAATATTTTCAGCTTCATTAAATACGGGAACAATAATACTCAGGTCAATCGAGTGCGCCACCGCAGCTACTCCCCTGTCCTGCAGTGCAACCATAGCAGTGGTCTGCCACAACTATCGTAGAACCTTCTATAGCCTGCCCTAAAATATCGCTTAGATGCATTCTATTTTTATCAGATGCTATCAATCCTCCCTCCAGTCTAAGCATTGGCATATCAAGCATCTGATTGAAATCACAATCAAACACATGGCCCTGCCAGTCAATACTTATCAAGCTGCGACACATTACCGAGGTAAGGTTTTCCTTTGCATACGACTCTTTCAATAGATCCATATAGTTATGAAATTCGCCCTTGGACAAAAGCACGCTCCCAAAGCGAGAAATAGGCATATTCGTTATTGTGAAAAGTTGGTCAAAGAGAATATCGAAATTTTCATAGAGCTCTTTTTTATAATCCTGCTCTAGCTGTTGCTGAGGAGGAGGTAGGAACGGACCACCAGGATTATAAACTAAACTCAAGGTCAAGCCGCTCCCTTCGACTCCATAACCTAGTTTGTTTAGGAGCTTTAAGCTCTTGATGCTATCTTCGAAAACACCTTTCCCTCTTTGTTGGTCGACATTATCTTTCGTGTAACAAGGTAGAGACGCGACAACTTCCACCTCGTTAGCAGCCAGAAACTCAGCAAGGTCTTCATAGCCAGGTTCTTGCAGAATCGTCAAATTGCAGCGATCAATAACATGCACTCCCAGTGACCTTGCTTCTTCGACCAAGTAACGAAAATAAGGGTTCATTTCCGGTGCGCCGCCCGTTAAGTCCA
>NZ_LWFE01001484.1:0-1182 GCF_001635675.1 Oleiphilus sp. HI0061
AATTGGGGTTGGACATTTTACACATCGTGCTTATTCAGTACAAACTTAAAGAAGGCGTATAAGCAGAAAAAACTCGTAGAAAAGCATAAACTATCCTTATATTTCAAATAGATAGCTTCAAAAAACTAATTTAGTTATTGCCTCGGATAAGACTTGAGAATTCCAGCATAACTCCTCAACCAAGGCTGTTGAGAAGTAATAATTTTAGGTGCCACCTTGAGCGCAGCATTGGCGGAAGCCTTATCAGGATAAACACCATAAAAAACAACAAACCAGGGTTTACCGCGATGCAGCGTTTCAAGATAGTATATCGGCTGAGCACTTTTACTTACGCGCTTTGCGAAGTCTATCGCTGTTTTCTCGTTATAGCTACCTAAAATTTGAGCTGAATAACCACTTGAGTTTTGGGATGCAACCCATGCTTTCCCCTTAAAGAACGGCTTAAGTATTTCACGGCTGCTCTCTGCGGCAGGAATAATTTTTTCCTGTACATTTTTAGCGATTTTCTCTATCTGCAAAGTATCGCTAACTAGTTGATCCGATTCTGGAACGCTAACTTCTTTATCTGCTAGAGTGCCATCTTGTACCTTGTCGGGCTCAACAAGCTCTTTAACACCAGCGCTCTCTGGAATTGATCGAGACGCCGACATTTCAGGCTTATTGAGCGAACCTTTTTTAATCTCGCCACTACCCTGACGACCTTTATCCAAACTATCTATATTGCTTTCTGAAGCTTTAGCCAAACTCTCTGACAGGGCCTGATCAAGCATTCTTAACCTTGCTTCTCTCTGTTGCTCTACGAGAGACACTTTATTTTCATCAGAGTTATTCTCTTGCTCCGGCTGCTCGTGCGCGACTGCTTCGCTATCTCCTTCAGTAAACAAGCCATATTGATAAGACACGAGTAAAAATGAGAAGCAAAGCAGAACGGCAACACCCCAAAAAACCTGCTTCGGCACTCCTTTACGGCTCTTAACCGGTAGCTTTAATGCCCCCGGTTCTAACACGACACTACTGAACAAACGATTCACCCGACCAGGCAAACCTTTCCCCATATCAATTAAATGTTGCACCTGACTTTCTGACAGCTCTAACAAGCCGGTATAGCCAGCATACTCCAATCTCAACTGGAGATATTCCAGCATATCTGAAGCACCTAAAGGCTTAAGCTGCATTTGATGC
>NZ_LWFE01001485.1:0-983 GCF_001635675.1 Oleiphilus sp. HI0061
ATGAGTTGGTGAGAACACTTCCAGATGGCCTTTATTATGAAAGCCTTGAGCGAAAAGAGGATCTCATAGAGATTACGGGTTTGGCTGAATCTAATAACCGTATTTCAGGTTTGATGCGAAACTTTGAAACATCAGTCTGGTTTTCTAACCCTAATCTGAAAGACGTGAGTGCGATTAAAGGTGATGACGGGACTCTAAATAGTTTTGATCTTAGTGTTAAGCAGGTGACCCCTGAGTTAGCTGAAGATCAGGAATCAAGTGAAAAGGGGACTAAATAGTGGGTTTTTCTGAATCTATGGAAAGCCTGAAAGGCTTTGATCCCAATGATATAGACTTTAATAATGCAGGCTCATGGCCTACACCTGTTAAAGCAATTGTATTAGTTGTTGTCTTTTTAGCGCTGCTTATAGGCGGTTATTTCTTTCTGATTCAGGATCAATATACCGAATTTGATAGAGTCGCTGCAGAAGAAGCAAGCTTGAAGCAGCAGTATGAAAGTAGAGCTTATAAAGTAGCAAATCTTGAGGCTTTTCGCTTACAGATGGAAGATATGAAAAAGTCTTTCGGTGTACTTCTTAAGCAGTTGCCTGCAAAAACAGAGGTTCCGGGCCTACTTGAAGATATTACCAATACCGGGCTAGGAAGCGGTTTGGAAATTGAATCCATTCAGTTGAAGCCAGAGGTTTCCAAAGAGTTCTATGTTGAATTACCAATGGAAATCGTGGTTGCGGGTACTTATCACGACATCGCATCTTTTGTGAGTGGTGTTGCAAGCTTGCCACGAATCGTGACTTTGCATGATATGAATATTTCCAAGACGCAGAGTAAGTCTAAAGGAAATAGTCAGGGGCGCAGCAGTCATAAGCTGCAAATGACTGTGCAAGCGAAGACATATCGTTATGGTACTGAGGCAGACAGAGAAAAAAGTAGGCAATCTAAGAAGAAGAAAGGGAGGAGAAGATATTGAATAAAATTTTCTTGTC
>NZ_LWFE01001486.1:0-1215 GCF_001635675.1 Oleiphilus sp. HI0061
TATAAATGCCTGATTCATTTCTACTATTGTATTTATATGGAGTTTAAATGCACTCTCACTACCTAAGAGCCGGGAAAAATAAACTAATACTCCTGGTTGTTATTTTTCTTTCGGGCCTTTCTGCCTGTGATAGCGATGGTACTCGTAGTCTGCCTGAGGCTGCCACCGATACTACTGCACCGACTATTGTTCGCATCACTCCTGATTCTGAAGAGATAAGCTACGGCGTGGACTTAAATCCAACTGTGTTATTTAGTGAGAAAATGAATATAGATTCTTTACTTGATAATCGAGTTGGTATTTATTCTGGTAGTTTCGATCCTGACTCAATTACAGAGCCTGTTGAGCGAGAAATAAATATTTCTCACAGTACTGTCCCTGGGGAGTCAAAAGTACCAGATGAAGAAAGCGGTAAATTGATTGATGTTGACGCTACTGAGTTAACATTAGGGCTGAGTAGTGGTCGTTTTGCCTTACATAACACTTATACTCTTCAAGTGGAATCAGACGTACATGATTTAGTGGAAGATGATTTGTCAACAAGTGAGGATGAGCGTAATTTTCTTGAAGGCGGGGAGAGGGTCGCGTTTACGACGGAGTCTGGCGTATGGCACGAGTCCGAAACTCTTAATTTCAAGTACTTGAATGAAGAGGGTACACAGGCAGTCTTTCATCAAGGGGACAGCTTTGAGCCGATTATCCAAAGTAGTCAAAGTGGCACTACTTTATTGGTTTGGAAGCAGAGTGTTGAAGGTGTGACACAGATTTGGGCAAGTCAATATCTAGCGGATCAGGAAGTCTGGGTTCTACCCGGAACTGAGTCTGCTTCACGGCATTGCCGCAAGAATCCTGACTCTCTTGATTCTTCCTGCGTTAACTCATTAAGGTTGGATAGTGCTGGTCTTGGTAGCGTTTACTCTCCAGAAATCGCTATTAATGAGCTGGGGCATGCGGTCGTTATATGGATTCAGCCAAGGTCTCCTGACGCACAGCTGACAGCATGGGTTAACATGTTTGATGGGAATGCATGGAGCGGGCCACGAGATCTTTTAAGTGGGTCTTCTGTTGATGGTGAGGTTAGAAATACCAGTTTTAGCTTAAGTGATTCTGGAGGGGTTGTTGGTGGTTTCATTCAACAAAGCTCTGCCGGTGTTCAGCGTGTAAGGCTGCTTTCTTTTAATTTTATTACCGGGTTTAATGGTTTGGGGTTTGGCG
>NZ_LWFE01001487.1:0-780 GCF_001635675.1 Oleiphilus sp. HI0061
GCGAATCCGTTCAACATCGCCCATCATTCGAATCAAACGAATTAGGCGGTTATAGTTGCTTTCAAAGGTCGCGCCAAGCTGAACCAAGTCGGGGACATACTTTTTACGCATTAAAATAATACTCTCCCCTTAGTCTAGCGCCACTGCTCTCGCAAGCGTTCCCGGTTTAAGGCCAGCCATTGAAGCCCCATAATAGCGGCAGCATTGTTAATGGTGCCATTTTCGACCAATTTATAAGCTGCTTCAAAGTCTAGGCAGTGTACCTTGATATCTTCATCTTCTTCAGCAAGACCAAACACGCCACCAACACCTTGAACACTGACTTTAGCACAGTAGAGATAGACCTTCTCTGTAGTGCCGCCCGGCGAGACCAAGTATTCACAAATTTTTTCAAGTTCGCCTAATTCCAGGCGCGCCTCCTCTTGCGCTTCTCTGCGTGCAACATTCTCCGGGTGCTCGCCCTCATCATTCATCCCTGCAACCAACTCCAGCAACCAGGGTGATTGATCCTCGAGTATTGCGCCCGGCCTGAATTGTTCCAGCAGCACAACTTTGTCTTCCATTGGGTCGTAGGGAATAACGCAAGTGGCATCACCCCGAATAAACAATTCACGACTGACTTCCCGGCTCCAGCCACCATCAAACAAGCGATGTTTCAGGGTAACCTTTTCCATGCGAAAGAAGCCTTCAAAGCAGGACTCACGGCCAATTAGCTGATAATCTTCTTTGCCATATTGAAGCTTGATCGTCGACATTATTTCTCCTTTCAGCTCGAACTGA
>NZ_LWFE01001488.1:0-534 GCF_001635675.1 Oleiphilus sp. HI0061
GATTGAAACTTCACCTGTTAAATAAACACCACTTTGCCCTGTCACCTCTGATAGATCTGAGTCATCAATACTTGACATCTCTGCATTAGCGAGCCCGGCAGTAAGCATAAAAATTAGTACCCGAAACAACATAAATAAGCCTCTAGTTAGGATCCAAGTCCCGAAATTTAACATCCATATACTGGACCAATATCCCTTCAATTCGCTGCTCGCCTAAACTTGTACCACCAATGTCTAAATCACCGACAATGATATTGCTACGATACTCACCATTCGTATAATAATCGTGAAAAAAGTCATGCGCTGCGACAGCATCCGGGTCAGCTAAATCGTATGAACCATCAACAACATTAATCTTATCCATATATGGATGTGTAATTTTCGCTATTTGAAGAGTAAGCCCACCGCTTGTTGGTAGATTGCTAGATCCATCTACCCCGATGTATAAGGGCTGGAACGTGTGACCTAAAGCCAACTCCATTTGGAAGTTGGACATTTTAATGCTAGATGAGCAACCTTGATTAATTTGCTCAC
>NZ_LWFE01001489.1:0-16600 GCF_001635675.1 Oleiphilus sp. HI0061
GATAGACGGTTTCTCTTTCGCTTAAGGTATTCATCAGCGTGCGTACATCCTTCATGCTATGAAAGGCTTCAAAGCCGGTCATTAAGAATTGATGAAGTGCTTGTAGTCCAGCCATTTCTGCGGCACCTTCGGTCATGCGTAAGGTAAATAAGATGACGGAGCTACGCGCATACTTGTCGAGTTTTTGTCCCAGCTGTGAAGTCAGTTGTATCTGGTATAGTCGCTGGCCATGATTGTCGCTAGCGCGATAAGCTTCACAATAGATCTTCTCGTTTAGCTCATTGCTGTTGTGTTCAATAAATATGATTTCAGCAAGCCGCTGATCTAGCTGCTGAGTAAGTAAGTTTAGTTCTACCAGAAGACTCACTGTTTCAAGAATTTTTTTTGGTAAAAGCTTGATCATTTTAGGAAATATTCGCTCAAGATCCCGATCGCGGTCGCTGAAATCCTCGGTTGAATATAAATCCGTAAACAGGAAGGATAAGCCGTCTTGATAGTCGCTTGATTGATAAAAATCGCGATGACTGAACTTTAAGCGCTCACTTTGCCAGTGAGCGAGTTTTGCCAAGTGGTGGTCGATATTGTCGAGCTTTGATTGCTGTTGGAAGTCGTGATAATTGAGCATTGCCTCTCTTAGCCTTTTGGCCGCAGGGCTAGAAGCATGGGTGTGAAGAAGCTTGTCACGGCTCATAGTGATCGCGGATCCCTGATACTCAATAGAACAGGTTTGGAATTCTATAGAAAGACAGGCGCTGAATCGAGTGGAATTTTTGAATGCCTGGTGTTGAGAGCTGTTTTGGCGCTGAAGGCTGTTTTGGGCGCTGAAGGCTCAACGCCGGAGTCACTATCTGCTAAGAAGTGCTACACGCCTGCAGATAATTGTAGCTTCTTTTGCTGGTCGGGGTTGAGTTTCATTGTTGGACGAGCGGGCTTGTTGCTAAGAACGGTGGGCATGTCGTCAAGGCTCGGTGTCCATTTAGGGTCGTCCAGTGATACGAAATGGCTCATCGCATCAGTTTCAACAATTCTCACGGCATTCGGGCTATGCTTGGCACTGGCAAGCATTAAGTCACGGTCAAGAATTCTATCTAGTTTAGGGATTAGGAAGGTGCCATGCTTAACATGCTCATAAACTGAATAGTCAGCTTTATCCATCCAGGCAAACAGGTTCTCAATGTTGCGCACGATAGTCAGATGGTCTTTGGTTGCACTAAACATCTTATTGAGCAGTTGTTTCTTGCGCTCATTGGTCTTGCCAAAAAACATTTGTCCATAAGACGATGAAGGTGTGCTATTAATCATACGAACAACCCAGGGCCACATACCATGGCTGACAGGTTCCAGCATTGCTGAAACTAGTGGGTGAGTTTTACCACCAGGCAAGGCTGGCGCTTCGAGAATTAGCTCAACATTCTTATAGAGTTCTGGTCGAAAGCTTACCGCTTGGAGAATAACGGCGCCGCCACGAGAGTGACCGTGAATACGAATGTTTTCAGTTGTCGGTAAATTTTCGAGAGCCTGGTTAAGGACGCATGCATCGTATTCAATGGTCGCTTCAGGGTACTTAATAGGTATTTCCCACTCAGCTGGCTCTGGGATAGGGCCGCTAACAGGAACGTGGTAGTTACTGCAGGTCAATAATACCAATTCTGTAGAAGAATCATTATAGAGTTGCGTAAAGTAGCAATGATTTTCCAAAAAACCGTGAACGCCAATAACGGTATGTTTCGCTTGGCTGCTATGGTTTCGAATGCTAACCGCGCCTTTACCGACGGTGAAGACCTTGCCCGAAAACATTTCGGTATAGCTTTGTTCGATCGGCTTTATCAGTTTGCGCGCATGGATTGCTTGCATTTTACTCTCCCAACTCTCTAATAGTCATGCTGCGCTTAAAATTTGGCAGCTGGCTTTTCCGGCGTTTGCACACTTGGAAGGCCCTGTGACTATGGCTTTGCTTAGGTTTCACTTTGTATCTGAAACCGTGCAAATGTTAGATTATTTATCAATAAGTATACGCAGCTTGAGCAACAATGGAATATTAAATTGGTCAAACAATGAGCGCTATTTAGAACTTAAGTTTAAAAGCGTCTGTAACTCTATGAAATAATTATGGCAGATGGGCTTATTTTTCGGTGTTAAAAAATGTAACATTTGGTTTCAATTGAAACTTGAATGTCATATTGCTCAGATATAACACTACTTTCTTGGTGCCGTTTCGCCAAGATATCTGCTATCTTTGCAATCACTATCGTTCTGTCGTTCTCATTACATAAAAACAATATTTGGGGTCAGGCATGAGTAACAGCAAATTAAAACCTTTAACAGGTGCTGATACAGCTTGGTTGCGTATGGACTCTCCTACCAACCTGATGATTATAAATGCCATGCTCATTACCGAGAGTATGGCTTTTGATGATTTTAGAAATACCATCATTAATCGTTTCTTACGTTTTCCACGCTTTACTTCTTGCCCTGTATTCAAGACCGGGCAGTATTATTGGCAGGAAGATCCTTACTTCGATATTGATAACCATGTTAAACGTGTTGCGCTAACAGGTAATGCAGACAAAGAAGCTCTACAGAGCTATCTTGCGGATCAGGCGAGCATACCGCTGGATGCAAGCAAACCTTTGTGGCAGCTATTGTTTGTCGATAACTATGAGCAGGGTAATGCGATTATTCTGCGGGTTCATCATAGCTATGCAGACGGGCTAGCTTTGATTTCTGTTTTTCACTCGATTACCGATGATGCGCCGAATGTGAAACCGTTTTCACCTTCATGTGCGGATAACGACGAGGTAGCGGCCGAAGAAAGTGAGACACTTACTGATATTAATTACGAATGGCCCCGGTACCAGAAAGTAGTGGATACTGCGAAAGTTCGTGTAGATCGGTATGCCTCATTGGCTAGGAAAGTCTCTTCTGAAGGTATTCAGGTATTACGCGATAAAGAAGCACTTAGAGAGCTTGTTGGTGATGGAGTTAAAGCAGCGGCAGAACTAGCTCAGTTGGCGACGATGGCACCAGACCCTAAGCGTGTCTTGAAGGGTAAGTTAGGTGTTCGCAAAACCTGTGCCTGGTCTGAGCCGATAAGCTTTGATAAGTTTTACGGTATTTCCAAGGTGGTTGGCTGTAAGATTAATGACTTGTTGATTTCTTGTGTTGCGGGTGCCTTTCGCGAGGAGTTGCTGCTTGCAGGTGAAGAACTCGATGGCAAGCAGGTTCACGTGACCTTGCCTGTCAATATTCGCCCTGAAAGCAAAGTGGATATGGCTGGTAACCCTGACGACCTGGGTAACTGCTTCGGAACGGTTTTTGTGGCTTTGCCTGTTGGGATCGAGAATCCGCTGGAGAGAGTCTACAAGATTAAGCATGACATGATTTCTTTGAAACAGTCTCTTCAACCAGCTTTGTCCTACGGCATTCTTTATGCGGCAGGCATGCTGCCTAAAAATGTTCAGAAAACCCTATTGGAAAGTTTTGGTAACAAAACCTCCGCTGTCTTATCTAATGTGCCTGGTTCTAGAGAGACTCGCTACCTAGCTGGGGCTGAGATTAAAGAGCAGATGTTCTGGGTTCCCCAGACGGGTGATATCGGTTTAGGTTTGAGCATCATTAGCTATGCGGGGCAAATTCAGTTTGGTTTGGTTGGCGATGCAAAGCTGTTCCCTAACCCTGAGCGTATTGTGAAGCACTTTGTTGAACAGCTCGAGAAGCACCGTACTGACATCGTATCAAGTTATATTGAAGACCTTGTTCAGCCTGTGATGGCCTCGTAACTAGCAGTCCTTGAGTGTTTGTTAGGATCTAAAAAGTATCCAGTATATGAATCGTTCATTATTACTGGATACTTCTAGTGTAAATTCAGTATCATTACCTGCTTTAAGGCTGCGAGCGACGAAAGCTTGCTGTTCGAAACTCCTTTGAAAGTAAAGTTAGGTAGCTTATGTCCGATAGTCCGTCACTCAATGCTAATGACCAAGTTCCACTTAAGCATAAACTCAACTTGGAAACTGCTAGAGCTCCCTGGCGCGAGCTACAGACTTTCTTCGCCTCGGGCATGGTGCTATACGTTGCTCCGGGTCTTGATCTATTGTTGGTGGGCGAGCAGTTTGCGGCAGATAATGCTCCGATCTTCAAGGAATGGCTAGCCTCGGGGCAGGTTGCCCAGGTTTCAGATGATCAGGCCTTAGCCTGGTATGAGGCCGATGCCGAACTGTGGACTTTAGTGATTAAACCTTGGATTCTAGTCCAGGCGGTTTCTAAATAAACTTAGTTCTGAGAATGCTAGTAAATATGTCCATTTTTATTAGCATAGCTGTTTAGTACGGCTTTGGCTTCGTCTCGGCAGACTTCAGTTATTACTTCTATCTTTCTTTTTTCAAGACCCGCTTTCCAAGCATTGGGTTTATCTCCTTCGTCAAAGCCTATCGCTTCGGCATCTTTGCCTGTTGCCGCACAGACGACGCGATGAATACCTGACCAGGGGATTGCTCCCAGGCACATAGCGCAGGGTTCGGTACTGGTAAGCAGTTCTAACCGGTGCTCGGATTTTGCTAGTTCGTAACTACCCAGTTGTTGTTGAGCCAAGCTGATAGCAAGGATTTCTGCGTGTAATATTGATAGACCTTGGCTTGTGACCAGGTTGACACCTAAAGATATCAGTTTGCCAGACTCGGTCTCAAAAACGCCTGCGGCAAAGGGGCCGCCAGTATCTTTATTAATGTTTCTTTGTGATGCCGCGATGACGAACTTCATTCGCTCGCTCAGGCTTTCACTTATCTGGTAGCTAGCACGATATTCACTTAACCAGTTAGGAAGCTGGATTTCTAAAGAGTTTGCGTAGGGGTCAATCATCTTTTACACGGCTTTTAAGACTGAGTAACTGGCGGTTATGTGTTTTCGAGAGTGTGATAATAGCCAGAATCGCGCCTACCAGTGCAATTGCCATATCAGATTGAGTATCCCAATTATCGCCTTGAGTACCTAAAAATGCTTCTGCTGCCTGGTCTGATAAGAGTGCGACCCACCATTCGATAAGTTCATAAAATGCGCTGAAGGCCAAGCATATGCTAATAATATAGAAATTGAGCCAGCTGACGCCGTTAACGACCTGCTTTCGAATAAGGATTTCTCTGGCAAGAATGGCTGGGACAAAGCCTTGTGCGAAATGGCCAACTTTATCGTAATTGTTGCGGTCCAAGTCCCAGGCTTCTTTTATCATGTCGAACAAGGGGACTTCTGCGTAGGTGTAATGTCCACCAATCATTAAAATGATACAGTGAATCAGGATTAGGAAGTACAGCAGGGGCGTCAGTGGAAAGCTTCGCCTTGTCGTAACGATTAATACCAGGCCGATGATCGCCGGAGCGACTTCTAGCACCCAGGTATACAAGTCTATAGGTTCGTAGCCTGACCAGCCGAGCACGGCAAAATAGAGTGTAAGCCAAAGAACTTGAGTTGCATTTGCCGGCATAGCTGTCCACGTCCCTTAAGGTTGCTTTTTTCCTTGTACAGTATGGATGATCGTACCACCAAGCATCGCTGCGACAAACAAAAAAGTATCGCTGTGCAAGTAGCTTAAGGCGGCAATAGCCGGGCCAGGGCAGTAGCCATAAAGCCCCCAGCCGACGCCGAACAAAACAGAACCAATGATCAGCCGCTTATCCAGTTTTTGTTTGTTTGGAAGACAAAACTCGCTATTTATTATCGGCCGACGCTTGAAAATAAAATGGTAGGCGAGCATGGTCGTTCCCACGCCGCTAGCCATAACAAACATTAACGTCGGATCCCAGTTGCCGAATAGGTCGAGAAAGCCAAGGACTTTTTCTGGGTTAGTCATACCTGAAAAAGCGAGCCCCAGGCCGAATAACAGACCAAAGAAAAGATATATTAGAGCATTCATATGACATGCCTCACGATAGCTACCGTGATGATTCCGCTTGTCATAAAACAAAGTGTAGCGATGATCGAACGCAGGGAAAGGCGACTAATGCCGCAGATGCCATGGCCGCTGGTGCAGCCACTGCCCATTGACGTACCGTAGCCCACAAGTAGTCCGGAAAGGATAATAATAACCGGATGGTTTGGAATGGGTTGAGAATTAATTTGGCTGAGCTCGCTTAAGCACAATGCACCTAAAGCCATTCCTGCTAAGAAGGCAAAACTGTTTAAGGTATTACCTTGTGTGCGCTTAACAAGGCTCTGAATCATGCTGCTGACACCGGTGATACGACCGTAAAAAAGCATAATAAGGCTGGCCGAAAGACCTATCAGTAATCCACCAATTAATGCGGGTGTTATATTCTCCACGAGTACTCCGAGAAATGTTGTTTAAATTTCGGCGGCAGCATAACAGTTTTTTAGGTCAAAATTTAGGCTTGGGCAAAACCTTTTAGTGTCTGAAAAAAGCGATAAGGTTGATCGATAAGCGGTGTATGCCCGCTGTTTCGGAAAGTGAGAACATCGCAATTGGGGTGATGGTCGGCAATGCGGAGTTGGCCGGTACAGGGGTACATCGTTGATTTAAGCCCAACGACTAATGTCAGCGGGCTATTCAGCTTAGCGATAACGTCGAGCATGTCGTAGTCTTGTTCTATGTAGGCTTTCAGACAGGTGATGTAAACGGGCCAGTTATCGACAGGCATTATTTTGCGGGCCAAAAACTCATTTGAGCATACTCTCCTGGCAATCGCTTTGTGGGATGAGCGAGACAGCGCATCAGAGAAGAAGCTTGCTAAATTATCCCATAACTCTTTTCTTAGTGTTTTGGGGAGGGTGTCGTAGGCTGCCTGAGCCTCAATATAAGGGTCTAGCTTGCCTATTAGGTCTGTCGCTTCGGAGAGTCTTTCTTGGTTTTCTGCGCCAAAAAGCCCCCATTTCCACTCACTATCATTAAGGCATTTGGGACTTTGGTCGATATGTAGATAACGTTCAACCTGATTGTCGCTATATTTTTCCTGGTACTTAAGTGCAACAAAGGCGCCCATTGATATACCAGCTAATTTAAAACTCTCCAGCTCTAAGGAAGTGATTATTTGCTGTAGATCGTCTGCGTAATTGGACATGACGCAATCCCGGTCATGGTTGATGTGATGGGAAAGGCCAAAACCTCGCAAATCGGGAATGATAAAACGCTGCTTTCTTGCTAAGGGCAGGGCAAAAGGTAGCCAATGCAGAGACTGCATACCAAAGCCATGGAGTAGAATGATCGGAGCTGTGTTAGCGTTTTTGGGGCCAAGGTCGCGCACATAAATTCGCTGACCGTCAGCAGTATTGATATATGGCATAAATTCTTTTTCTTATTGCTATTGATGAGCTAAATTTATTAAGCACCTACTTATTACGGAAAGAATACTGAACATCATGTTGAATAGCTATGCTTGCCTCAAAATGCTGCACCGCCTTTTTCTATTGCTTTTGCTTGCAGGGCCACTTAGTGCGCTTGAATTAAAGGATCGTTTAGATGAGCCTTCGCGAACCTTCAACAATGTCGAGAAGTCGGCTTTTCTTGATGTCACGACTCTCGGTGATCGATTGCTAACAATCGGCGAACGCGGCGTCATTGCTTACTCTAATGACGGAGGTGAAAACTGGGTTCAGGCAAAGGTGCCTGTTTCAACGATGCTCACAGCGATGTACTTTGTTGATGATACCCATGGCTGGGCAGTGGGGCATAGTGCCGTGGTTCTTCATACGCAAGATGCTGGCGAAAACTGGACGCTTCAGTTTGATGGCAAGCGAGCTAATGAGCTGCTCCTTGACGGTGCTAAAGCAGACTATCAAGCTCTTCGGGAAGAGTACGATGCCGCCGATGAGGAAGCTCAGGACGATTTGTCCTACGATTTAGATGATGCCGAATTCGCCCTATCGAATGCTGAGTTTGATAGCCAGTTAGGGCCAGCGAACCCTCTTTTGGAAGTGTATTTTGAAAACAAAGATAAAGGCTATGTTGTCGGTGCCTACGGTTTATTTTTTGCAACCGAGGATGGTGGTAAGACCTGGTTTTCGATGGCAAACCGTTTAGAGAATTTTGACCGTTACCACCTAAACTCAATTGCTGTTTTATCCACTGGTGCCGTTTTGATAGTCGGTGAGGCCGGCACAATGTTCGCCTCATATGATCAGGGGGAGAGCTGGGAAACCTTATATAGCCCATATGAAGGCTCTTTTTTTGGCATTCAGGAAGTCCCTCAGGTCAAAGAAGTGTTGATTTATGGTTTGAAAGGCAATGTGTATAGCTCAGCCGATGAAGGTCAATCATGGGATAAGGTTGCTACGCCTGCAACGACTAACTTAACCGGCTCTACGATTGATGAAAATGGCGTGGTGATATTAAGTGGCTTTTCAGGTGTGATTGTACGCAGCACCGACCAGGGTAAGACTTTCTCTAAAGTTAAACAGTCGGGTCTAGAGGCTTATAACGCTGTTGCGACATTAAAGAACTCTGAATTGGTGCTGGTGAGTGATCATGGTGTCCACTTTCAGCCTTATTAAGATGCGAATCTGACACTTGAAAAGTAAGAAGAGTGAAAAACGATAATGAGTGAAATCGAACAACAAGAGTTACAGAGCGTTAGTCTTGCTGAGCCAATGGTCGAGCGGTGGATATTTAGCCGAAGGCTGGTTGTCTTGTGCTTATTCCTCTCTGTATCTTTGTTTTTGGCTTATATGGGGACGAAGGTAAGGCCTGATGCCAGCCTGGAAAGAATGATCCCCTTAGAGCACCCTTATGTTATCAACTTCCTTGAGAACAGAGAGGACCTTGAGAACCTGGCGAACTTTATTCGAATCTCGGTCGAGGCCAAGCAAGGTGATATTTTTGATAAGGATTATCTGGATGTACTAGAGAAAATTAGTGATGAAGTGTTCTATTTACCAGGGGTGGATCGTACAGGGTTAAAGTCTCTGTGGACGCCTAATGTTCGCTGGGTTGAAGTGACAGAAGAGGGTTTTCAGGGAGGGACAGTTATCCCTCATGACTATGATGGAAGTGACGCAAGCCTGGAACAAATGAGACAGAACATCTTGCGCTCGGGTGAAATCGGTCGCCTGGTAGCGAATAATTTTAAGTCTTCGATTGTCTATGTCCCCTTGTTGGAGAAAAACCCAGAGACGGGGGAGCCGTTAAATTACCTCGACTTTTCTAGGGTGTTGGAAGAAAACGTTAGGCAGCGCTACGCGGGAGAAGGATCTAAGGTCAACATTCAGATTGTTGGCTTTGCCAAAAAAATTGGCGACTTGATTGAAGGTTTCTCTGCGATCGTTGTCTTTTTCGCTGTTGCTGTATTGATTACTGCGGCTTTGCTATTTCACTATTCCCGATGTCTTACCAGCACCCTGGCAGCTGTTGGCTGCTCCATTGTTGCGGTGGTATGGCAAATGGGGATTATGCACTTACTAGGCTATGGTCTTGATCCTTATTCGGTGCTGATTCCTTTTATTATATTCGCGACTGCTATTAGCCACTCGGTCCAGTTTATCAATGGCTTGACCCACGAAATGGGCGCAGGGTTTGAGTCACTCGAGGCAACGCTTCGTACTTTTCGTCACCATTATGTGCCAGCGATGCTTGCCTTGATTAGTGATGCAATTGGTTTCATGACCCTGATTGTGGTTGAGGTGGATGTGATAAAAGACTTGGCCGTTGGTGCCAGTGTTGGTATTGCCAGTATTATCATCACCAATATGGTATTGCTGCCTATTATTATGTCTTACTTTGGTGTGACTAAGCGTGGTATCGCGCATGTGCGTAAGGTAGAAAAGCACCCCAGCCCGATATGGGCAAGAATAGCGAAGATGGCATCTCATAAATATGCTTTGCAGTTTATTATTCTTGCGCAATTTGCTGTGGCAATGGGTCTTTATGTCTCCCAGGGGTTGAAGATTGGAGAGCTAGATGCGGGTGCTCCCGAGTTACGCCCTGACTCTCGTTATAACCTGGATAATGCATTTATTACCAGTAACTACTCGACCAGTGCTGATGTCATGGTGCTGATGGTTAAGACGCCACAAGAGCAATGTGTATCTTATGAAGTGATGGATTTAATGGAGCGTTTGCAGTGGGAGCTAAATCATACTGAGGGTGTTCAATTAAGTGTTTCGATAGTGAATATTTCAAAGGCGGTCACCAAAGCATTTAATGAAGGGAGTTATAAGTGGTTTGAATTATCGAGAAACCAGAAAATTATCGACACTTCTTTGCAGCACGTGCCTTCGGGCTTTATTAATCGCGATTGCAGCTTAGCCCCTATTTTCATTTTTCTTAATGACCATAAAGCGGAAACCTTGCAGCGAACGGTTGATGTGGTAGAGGCTTACACGGAGACCTTTGAGTCAGATGAGGTGCAAATATTGTTGGCGGCTGGAAATGCAGGTATTGAAGTCGCGACTAACCAGGTGATAGCTGAATCACAGACTTTTATGATGGTTATTGTTTATGTGATTGTCGGAATGATGGTTTTGCTCGCCTACCGCTCTATGCGAGCCGTTGTTTGCATTGTTATGCCTTTGATGATGACTTCCATTCTATGTACGGCCTTGATGGCCTTTTTAGGCATTGGTGTGAAGGTTTCAACCTTACCAATTATTGCTTTGGGTGTGGGCTTAGGTGTCGATTACGGTATCTATATCTACTCTCGTCTAGAGGAGTACCTAACGCAAGGCATGACTTTACAGAGAGCTTATTTCCATACGCTCCACTCAACGGGTAAAGCCGTTGCTTTTACAGGGCTGACCCTGGCTATCGGTACTACAACCTGGATCTTTTCGCCGATCAAATTTCAAGCGGATATGGGGATACTGTTAACCTTCATGTTTCTTTGGAATATGCTTGGCTCAATTACCCTATTACCCATGCTCGCCTATTACTTTGTCAAAGATGGTGAGGAGGATGAGCTTGTTGTGTATCGAGATGACCTGGCCTGAGATAACTCAGAGTCGAGACCGGGTCGACAACTTTGAACTCGTGACCGCAAATGTCAAAAACAGGCAAGTGCTGTCATGGAGAGGCGCCGGCTAATAATGCTAATGTGCCTTTTTTACATCAAGTCTAGCGTGGGCTGATGTTGTGTAAAAAGATTATACAAAACAATCATTACATAAAATAAAAAGGACTCATTATGAAGAAAATAATCGCATTATTACTTATTTCTGCGGGACTCACAGGCTGTGGCGGTGTTGGTAGTCTAGTCAGCAATGACCGTGTAACAGACGCTGACAACGATCAAGTTGTAACCATTGGGGATTCGATTTTCGCTTTATCCGGTAAGATTCAGGATATTCTTGAAGACTATGCTGGAGAAACGTTCCGTCAATATACTATCTCGGGTGCAGAAGTAACGGGCGGTATCTATGCAACTGATATTGCAACGCAATTCGAGATTGCCAAGAACGATAATCCGAATATCCAGACGATCGTTATGGATGCTGCAGGTAACGATATTCTTATCCCTATCATTACTATGTTTGACTGGTACAACTGTAAGACAGAGTGGTATCAGTGGTGGGGTTTAAGCTCTTCTTGTAAAAACCTGATTGACGACTTGTATGTTGATGTCGTTAATTTGTTGAATAATATCGATGCAAATGGTGTTGAAAACGTTATCTTCCTTGGCTACTACTACCCTAAAAATGCACTACTTTGGTTGGATGATGTGGAAGAAGCGGTTGATTATGGCGATATGCGTTTAGCCCAGGCATGTGCGAACTCTACAGCAAATTGTACCTTTATCGACCCTCGCTCAGTAATCAATGACCGCGATATTATTATTGATGGTATCCATCCTGCGACCAGTGGCTCGCAAAAGCTCGCTGACCTTATTTGGCCAGTATTGCAGCCAATGTTATAAAAGAGGATAGGGCCTGCGACCTGATATCGTAGCAGGCTATCTATTGGATATCTTAATTAGGCAACCCACTTGTGAAGCAAGTGGGTTGTTTTCATTTTAAGGAATGATAATCAATGAAGAAATCGATTATTGGGCTGGTAGTGGTAGCTGGTAGTGTTACTGTCTATCAGTTGAGCGTTAACTCGATGGATATAGCAAATACCTCTCTGGAGCCAGAGAGTATCTTAGGAAATTATAGCCTGGAGGTGCCGGTTCAAGCTGTTAACGAAACTGAGTTAGGCGCTTCGGAATACGATGACTTTGATCTTCAGATATTAGCTCAGCTAAGAGCAGACTATAAAGAACATATTGCCGAGTTGAAGGTTCAAGCGAGTCTTTTAACAGTAAAACGTTATATATTGGAAAAGTATCCGGAAAGTGGGGAGGAGCGTTTTACTCGCCTTGTGCTTGCAGCGTTCCCTGAATTTGCCGAGTCTATTTTTCGTGTCATTGAAGGTTTAGAGCGCTACCAAAACTGGGTTTCAGAAGAGTATTTATACCTGGAAGAATTATCTCCTTTAGCAAAAAACGGTATGCTCTGGGAAAAGCGTAGAGAAATTTTTGGCAGTGATGCCGAACTAATTTGGCAAGATGAGAAAGATAACCTTAACCAAAGCAAACTTAGAATGCAGGAAGTTTTTCATCAGCTAGATCAATCAAATGAGACGAGCCTGGATGAAAAGCTATTTCAACTTCGTAGTGCAATTGATGAAAATTTAGCTGGAAGTGTCCAGGACGCAGCCCTTAGTGAAGGGGTAATCTCTCGAGCCTTTTTTAACCTTAGCTCTGTTCAAAAGGGTTTGTCTGAAATGCCTGCTGAAGAGCGACAGATAGAGATAGATAATATTCGGCGCCAGTTAGGTTATTCAGAAGAGCAAATTGAAACACTTGCTGCAAAGGACCAAGAACGTGAGGCGAGATGGCAAACTGGTTACGCCTATATGGCTGAGCGAGCTGAATTGGTGGCGAGCCTTGATGCAGAACAGCTTGATGAGTCTCTTGCCGAGCTTAGGCAAAAATACTTTGAGCATGAAGCTGTTACGATTCAAAGGGAAGAGGAAATGGACTTCTGGCGTTTTAACAGGCCTAGGAAGTTTGGTAATAACTAAGAGTCGCGTATGCCAACACTTCTAGCTAAGGAGAGGAGATACGCTATTCACCTCTGTGGCTGAATAGCGTTAACAAGTGCTTTAAGGGATGTCGATAGAAATCGTTTCAGAGAATTGGCTTTGAATCTCATTGCTATCGACTGTTGCAATACGCAGGTACATTGTTCCTGATTGCACATCGCTGATTATGTAGTTGTAGGTCTCACTACCTGTGCTGTTAATACGAATGCTTTGGTTTAGCTCGGTGTTGTTATAAGCATATTCGATAACATATGCTGAAATTTCACTACTTTCCAGTGCGCTGCCGTCTTCACGTGTGCTTGGCGCAGACCAGCTTAGCTCGAGTGAAGAAGGTAGAGAGTTAACCGAGACCAAGGCTTCTTGTGAGTAAGCTTCACTGCTGGCATTACTGACGACTACAGAATATAAGCCGGTATCTTCGATACCCGCATTGCTGATGCTCAAGTCCTGCGAATTAGCGCCAACTAACTCTTCGCCATTGAATAGCCACTGATATGAGAATGGGCCGTCTCCGCTAGTGCGAACTGTTAAGTCTACACTTTCACCCGCGTTGATCTCTTGTGAATAGGGCTGCTGGGTTATGCTTACCGGTACACTTATAGATAATACGCTTAGGTTTGCACTGAAAGATGTAGCGGAGCCTTGCGTGTTACTAACTGTCACATCATAGCTCCCTGCATCACTTAACTCGACTGAGTTTAGGCTTAAGGTATTGCTATATGCGCCGCTAATATCCGTGCCATTGTGTCGCCATTGGTAAGTCAGAAAGCCTCCACCGCCAGCGTTGACGCTAAATGAAGCGGAGCTTCCTTCGGATACTGTTAATGAAACGGGGTGCGAGTTAATGCTGGGTGCTGCAAGTTGTTCATTGACGGTAACGCTGACAAAGTTTGAATAAACCTGGGAAACATTGTTGCTAATCGATACTCGGTAACTTCCCGTGTCACTTATTGAACTTGGGCTAATCGTTAAAGTGCTATGTGTTGCGCCAGGAATTAAGGAGCCGTTCTTTTGCCATTGATAGCTGATTGGATCTCCGCCAGTCGCTAAGACGCTGAGAGAGATTGTTTCCCCTTCAGTGACGATGCTAGCGCTAGGTTGCTGGGATATGCTGACGGGTAACACGTTTTCTTCCACTGAGACAAGGGCTTCTAGCGAGTGGATAGTTTCCTCACTGTTGGAAATGGTGACACTATATAAACCAGAATCGCTAAGTTGAGCGCTCGTTTTATTGTAGGAGCTTGCTGTCGCGCCCGGGATATTCTCGCCATCCTTCTGCCACTGATAGCTTAAGCTTCCCGCTCCGGATGCGAGAACAAACAAAGAAAAGCTTTGTGATTCACTGGTATGTATGGACTGCGGTTGAGTTTGAATTTGAAGCTCAGCGCTGTCGAGATCTTCTGCAATATTTTGAGCATCATTGGTGATACTGCTCAGTGCGCTAGCATAACTATTTCCGTTGTCAGAGTAGGTGTCCAGGTATGCAGAAAGCTGCTCTGCTAGGTCGCTTGCTGTGTAGAACACGTTCGCTAAGGGAATATGATCAAGCAATTGGTTCGTGCCTATCCACTCTGTATCAAGCGCGTGCTCATAAAGAGAAGCGCTTAGAATTGCTTGCTTTAGAGATTCGTCACTTGCATCCGAGAGCTTTGTTAGGTCAAGTGTTGGGGTAGTTAAGGGGTCGCTCTCTAAGTCAAAACTTTCCATGACCCACTGAGTGGCTGTTACTATGTTTTGCGCATTTAAGCCCTGAGGCAGAGACTGCGCAGTTTTAACAATAAGGTGACTTAAAGGTGAAAGAAACGTTGTGGAGTGGGTTTGCTTGCTTGTTAGACCTAAGAGTTGAAAATAAGCTGGGAGTCTGACTGCTTCACCAAACGAAAGTGTTTGGCCAGATATTTTTTCAATACAGCCTTCTACCAGGTCGCAAAGCATGCGAGTATCAGTATCTACGCTTAGTGAGAGTAGAACGAGCGTGCCATCTTCAAGTTCGTTTAAGTCTAGTGAAAAATAGCCGGATGAGTCGCTGCGTGTTTGTGTGATCAGGCTATTATCTTCGGCTCGGTATGCGCTGATTATGCCGTTGCTGATGACGCCTTTAACAGCACGTCCATCAACATTGTTATCTTGCCGGTCGCTATCAAAAAATTCGCAGCCACTTAAGAACAAACACATTAGCAGTGTACATAGTTTGGAGAGTGCTATTTGACTTGTATCTTTTGCTTTCATAGTTGTACATTCGAAATATTCATTATGGACAGGCATAATTCAACAACTCGCCCCTTCCTATAAAATGACGCAAGAAAGGGCTAAAAACCGCAAATGTATAGTGGTATGCGCGATTTCAACAGTTGGAATAAACGTAAAGAATCTAAAACGGGCTTCTGCGTAATGTGCAGTTATTAATAGAGTAACGCTGCTAATCTCTATATCTTATAGGTATGTATGAGCCAAGATCCTGAAATCCTTATCCGATAGTTAAAATTCTAACTAAAGAATTGTAACTTTGTGTGAAAGTGATATTAACATTACGTAATAGCTTTGTCTTGTCTGTACCAGTAAAAGTAAGACTTAGGGGATTTTATTTACTCGCTTAGAGAGTGCGCGTCGGAGAATTTCTTGCTGGTCTTCGTCTTTACAGCTATATAGCTGCTTGAAATCACTCAATATAGGACCGAAGAAGTCCTTGAAGTGCTGCGAATCCTGATAAACTTTGTATGCTTTCTGTTGAATTGCATCGCTGGACAGTTTCTCGGTATTTGAAATGTTATATAACTGCTCTATTTCCTCTTTGAGAGAGGCGATCAAGGGCAGGTTGGGATTATTTTCTGGGTCCTCAGGTTGCAAATGCTCCCATAAGCTTAGCAATGTCTCCTTTGCTTGGTGGGTGTTGGATAGGTCGGCTTGGGCAGCAATATCCAGACACTCAACAGACTCTTTGAACATGGTTTCGGTTTCTGCCAGTTTAGCGCTGATCTTGTCATTAAAATCATCTGTTTGAACTGAAAGCGTGCGCACTTCATCTGCAACAACGCTAAACCCTCTTCCTGCATCGCCTGCTCGAGCGGCTTCAATCGCGGCATTGAGCGCAAGGAGGTTGGTTTGTGAGTTGATCTTGTTTATATCTTCTAGATGCTCAACTACTTCATGAAAACGTGCATCAATATCGTCAAAGTTCTGGTTTAAAGTAACAGAAGCCGCCTGAATGTTTTCAAATTGCTGAATCAGCTGGGCTAAGGCCTGATTCGAAACTTCTCCAAAGTTGTTGAGGCTTTCTAGTGTGCTGGGCTCAAGGTTTTCATCTAAAGATTTTGATAATGATTTAGCATAGCTGTCTGCCCGTTCGATTGTCTCTGCAGTTTGTGTCGTATCGTCAGAAAGCGAGTGTGTAAGTTTTTCAGTATCCTCTGCAAGCTGGGCGATAAGCGCAATTTTTTCATCCATCATATGGTGGATTTTATCGAATAACTCAATTTGCGCCTGCTTTTCTCTTGCCGCCCGTTTTGCTCGCGGTGTTTGGTCATAGGGCACTAAAGATCGCTCAATGCGTTGCCAAATCATAAAGCCAACGATCATTGTCAT
>NZ_LWFE01001490.1:0-1353 GCF_001635675.1 Oleiphilus sp. HI0061
TTTTAGCAACTTTCCAGGTGAATAAGAGGTCATCAATTTCTTCGTCTGTTGGCTGGCGCTTGGAGACAACAGTCAAATCTTCCTTACTGATCATGCCTAAGTCACGATCTTGCACCAGTAAGCCGCCATTGACGCGCTTATAATCGAAAGATGCTGCGCTGTCAGAAAATGCACCGCACTCTAGGAGGCGGACATTTTTCTTAGCGGCTACGGCTTCTTTCGCTTCGGCGCTAACGCTCGGAGCAATAATAACTTCAACAAACTGTCGGTCGACGATAGTTGTCGCGGTTTCCGCATCAAGCTCACGGTTAAAGGCGATGATACCGCCAAAAGCAGATTCAGGGTCCGTTGCATAAGCTTTTTCATAAGCCTCTAGAATAGAGCCGGCTTCTGATACGCCACAAGGGTTTGCGTGCTTGACGATGACACATGCAGGTTCGTCAAATAGCTTTACGGTCTCAAGTGCTGCATCGGTGTCGGCGATATTGTTGAACGAAAGCTCTTTTCCTTGAAGCTGTTTAGCGCCAGAGATTGAATCGGCTGGTGCATTCTTTTCAACATAAAACGCGCTGTTCTGGTGAGGGTTTTCACCATAGCGAAGTTCTTGAGTTTTGTTCATTTGAACGTTAAATGTTCTTGGGAACTCTTTGCTGCCACCTGGAACCAATCGGCCAAAGTAGTTGGCAATCGCGCCGTCGTAGGCAGCTGTATGTTCGTAAGCTTTAATCGCTAGGTCAAAACGTGTTTCCAAACTTGTGCAGGCATCGTTCTCACGCATTTGATCAAGAATGTTCTGGTAGTCGCTCGCATTAACAACGATATTTACGTGTGCATGGTTTTTAGCAGCAGCACGTACCATCGTTGGTCCGCCGATATCAATGTTTTCTACAGCGTCTTCTAGGCTGCAGTCTTCCTTTGCGACAGTTTGTTCAAAAGGGTAGAGGTTAACGACAACCATGTCGATAGCCTTGATCTCATGAGCTTGCATTACTTCGTCATCCTGACCTCTGCGCCCTAAAATTCCGCCGTGAACTTTAGGGTGAAGTGTTTTGACTCGACCGTCCATCATTTCGGGAAAACCGGTATAGTCAGAAACTTCGACAGCAGGAATGCTGTTAGACTGTAGTAATTTGTAGGTTCCGCCCGTTGAAAGTATTTCAACGCCCATATCGTTTAGGGCAGAGGCGAATTCAACGATGCCCGTTTTGTCTGAAACGCTGATTAGCGCTCTTTTCACCTGGACCAGATCGTTAGTATTGCTCATGTTTATTCCAAACCTGTATAAGAAAAATAAAAAACTCTGACTTAAAGTAGACCGTACTGCTTAAGCTTCTTGCGTAAGGTTCCTCTGTT
>NZ_LWFE01001491.1:0-1151 GCF_001635675.1 Oleiphilus sp. HI0061
AGCCGATCCTTTTGATGATGGCGAGCTAGAGATGTTCTAAATCTTTCTACAAGAGCTAGCTTTTGTTTCGCGCCGCTATTTTTGCTAAAATGCCGCGCAATTTCCTACATATTGAATTTTTGTGACCTTACTTTATCAAAAGCGTTTGTTCTTCAGGCTTTATAGTTAAGTTAAGGTCATCTAGCTGGTTACTATTCCATGAAAGAATCCTTATTGCTTCGTTTAGACAGTATTTCTGAACGTTACGAAGAATTAGCAGCTCTTATGAGCGACCCTGATGTGATCACAGACCAGAATAAATTTCGCGACTTTTCAAAAGAGTATGCTGAAATTGAGCCGGTTGTGAAATGTTACGCTAGCTACAGACAAGCTCAGGACGACATCGAAGAAGCCAACATGCTGATGAATGATGGTGATGCCGATATGCGCGAGATGGCTCAAGAAGAGCTGAAAGAGGCAAAGTCTTCTTTGGAAACTCTTGATAAGGAGTTGCAGACTCTCTTGTTACCTAAAGATCCGAATGACAAGAATAACGTTTTCTTGGAAATTCGAGCGGGAACCGGTGGTGATGAGGCGGCAATTTTCTCTGGGGATTTATTTCGCATGTATTCTCGTTATGCTGAGAAGAAAGGCTGGAAGGTTGAAGTGGTTAGCGAAAACCTGGGTGAGCACGGTGGTTATAAAGAAGTGATTACACGGCTTGTCGGTGAGGGTGTATATGGGAGCCTGAAGTTTGAGTCAGGAGCTCATCGTGTACAACGTGTTCCAGAAACCGAATCGCAAGGCAGGGTTCATACTTCGGCTTGTACGGTGGCTGTGATGCCGGAAATTGATGCTGTGGATGAGATCGAAATCAATAAGGCTGACTTGCGTATCGATACCTTCCGGGCTTCGGGCGCCGGTGGTCAGCACGTCAACAAAACGGATTCGGCTATTCGTATTACCCACTTGCCAACAGGTGTGGTAGTTGAGTGTCAGGACGAACGATCACAGCATAAGAATAAGGCTCGCGCTCTATCTTTGTTGCAATCGAGGCTACTGACGGCTGAACAGGAAGCGCATGCTCAAGAACAATCAGATCAACGAAAAAGTCTCGTAGGTAGTGGTGACCGTTCTGAGCGAATCAGAACCTATAACTTTCCTCAAGGTCG
>NZ_LWFE01001492.1:0-799 GCF_001635675.1 Oleiphilus sp. HI0061
AACTAATAGCTGCCACGAGACCAGGCAGGCCCAAGCGCTTATTAGCGTGGCAAAACACCAAGATAGTATTGAACGGCCCAAAACGAGTGTGATAGGTGCTGCTATCAGGGGCAAAATTATAGGAAGCACAGCCAGGTGTTGGTCAAGCATTAGATGGCATCATCCTTGTTTTCAAATTCGTTCTCTTCAACTGTGCCGTAAGCCCGTTTGATCCGAACAATTAGTGAAAGCCCCACAGCCGTTGTCGCAACGCCGACAACAATTGCTGTGAGAATCAAAACATGAGGGAGGGGGTTAGAGTATTGAGAAACCCCTTCGACGACAATTGGTGCGGTGCCGCCAGTGACTTTACCCATAGAAATGTAAAGCATAAAAACTGAGGTCTGAAAGACGTTTAAACCAACGACCTTTTTGACCAGGTTATTTGCGGATATAACGATATAGAAACCGGTCATCATCAAAAATACGACGATCCAGTAATTGTAGTAATCGAGAATAAAGTTCACTGGATGTTAGACCTCTCAGCCTGGCTATCGAAGGCATAGAAAATACTAAGCATAACGGCAAACACTGTAATACCAACACCAAGTTCAATGATAATTATACCGTAGTGTTGGCCAGCGATTGGGTCTGCTGCGATTTTGTTGTAATCAAGGAATTGGCCGCCCTTAAGCATGCTGTACAAGCCAACGCTGGCGTAAAGCAGTACGCCAAAAGAGGCCATTAATTGCAAAAACTTTGGGCTTACTACTTCAAATGAGCTTGGTGTCCCAAAGACTAAAGCGTACAAAATGAAAGC
>NZ_LWFE01001493.1:0-1169 GCF_001635675.1 Oleiphilus sp. HI0061
AGGATATAGATGAGCTTGAAAATGAAGAGGCTCAGGAGAGTGATTTTGACTGGTTGGCGAATGTCTATAACCGACAAGGTGCGATCAATCACCCGAGTGAGTTACATGGCTTATTACTTGGGGAAATTACCGGCGGCATTAAGCGTACGGCGAATGACTTTTTAGCTCAGGTTTTAGAACATATGGGCGTCGATGAGTTAAATGTTGCAGCTCAAGCTAATGTAGTTGAGGACTTGTTAGCTTTTTATAGCCAAGTATCAGAGGGTATCGATAAGGATTCGAGTAGTTTTACCTTATTATTGCCAGACGATGACTATGTTTTATCCGAACGACTTGAGGCAATGGTGTTATGGGTAAGGGGTTTTTTGGAAGGTATCGCTATTTCTGCAAGTGAACGACTTAATTCTGCATCGAAGGATCTGGAAGAAATTCTTAAAGACCTGGTTGAAATTTGCCAGCTGGACCCTCGCGTTGAGCCTACTGAAGAGGGTGAAAGAGAGTTCTTTGAAGTGGTGGAGTATGTAAGGGTGGGGGTGCTTAACTTATATGCTGAGTTTAATCAGCCCGAAGTAGAAGATTCGACTGAAGAAAAAGCTGCTATTTCCGATATTGACCCAGATACACCGACATTACATTAATAACAATTGCTGACCAAGATTCTGCTACTCAGGACAATAAGAGATGAATAAAAAAGAATTCTCACGCCGACGAGCTTATCTGGCTGAACACATGGGTGAAAACTCAATTGCGATACTGCCCTCGTCAACGGTTAAAAGCCGGAACCGGGATGTTGATTACCCCTTTCGTCAGGATAGCGACTTCTTCTATCTGACCGGGTTTTCTGAGCCGGAAGCAGTGTTGGTGATTATTCCGGGCCGAGAGCACGGTGAGAGCATCTTGTTTTGCCGAGAGCGAGACCCGACAAAAGAAATGTGGGATGGATTTATTGCCGGGCCAGACCGTGCAATTGATATGTTTGGTGTCGATGATGCGTTTCCCATTTCTGATATAGATGAAATCCTCCCAGGCATGATTGAGGGAACGGATAAAGTTTATTACTCGATGGGCCTTGATGCTGTCTTTGACAGTCGCGTCATGGAATGGATCAACGTTATTCGCAGTAAAGTTAGAAATGGTGCTCACCCACCTGGTGAGTTTGTTGCCTTGGA
>NZ_LWFE01001494.1:0-689 GCF_001635675.1 Oleiphilus sp. HI0061
AATGGTGGAGGAGATGGGAGCGTCCACTCCAGGCCAGGTGTACCGATCTGAGAACCTTCCCAAGGCTGAGCTGGAGCTTTCTCGCCACCACGTATAGTTTGAATAATGATGTAGACAAAGAGTAGGTGAGATAGGCCGAAGATAAAGGCACCAATGCTCGATATCTGGTTAAACTCAATAAACTGCACGCTGTAATCAACGATACGGCGTGGCATACCCGCTAAGCCCGAAAAGTGTTGAGGGAAGAACGTCAGGTTAAAGCCGATGGTTGTCCACCAGAAAAAGATTTTACCCAGCGTTTCGTTATACATATGGCCAGTCCACTTTGGCAGCCAATAGAATACACCTGCGTAGAGCCCGAATAGTGCGCCGGGTATTAATGCGTAGTGAAAATGTGCGACCACAAAGTAGGTGTCATGGTATTGCAAATCTGCAGGTACAACCGCCAGCATGACACCTGTAGTTCCTGCAAATGAGAACATCACAATGATGGCAATGGCGAAGAGCATGGGTGTTTCAAAGGTAATAGAGCCACGCCACATCGTTAAGATAAAGTTGAACAGCATTAGGCCAACGGGGATCGAGATTAAAATTGTACCAATCATAAAGTAGTTGGTCGCGAGGACAGACATGCCAATGGTGTATTGATGGTGAGCCCATACGACCATACCCAAGACCAGCAGAATACC
>NZ_LWFE01001495.1:0-1020 GCF_001635675.1 Oleiphilus sp. HI0061
CCAGAGTCTAGGAGTAGGCCGGAATTTGTTTCCAGCGCAAAGATATAGACTCGAGGGCCATCTGCACGTTCCTCATGAACCGTAAGGATAGTGGCTTCAAAGCTCTCGCTGGTTTTATCCACTAGGTCTTTGAGTTGATTCATGTAGAGAAGGCTTAGCTTCTCGAAGCTGATTTTTCCATCCAGTTGCTCTTTCAACCAGTTTTGATAGGGGGCACTACTATAGTCTTCATCAAATTGACCGTGGAATTTACCTGCTTTGAATTGAAAGACTTTTTTAAGTTGACTGAAGAGTCCTTCATGATCTGCAGTGACGTCAGGTGCCTGCTCACAGAGTTGAATTTCTGAAGGTTGATCTTCTTGCCAGCGAGTAATCTTATGAAAAACTAGCGAAGTAATAGCCATGGATTGAGTTCTCTCTGTGTCCAATGAAATAAGGGGCTACGAAGTAAATCGTAGCCCCTGTCTTTGGGTTAGGCTTACTGAGATGAGTATCTCAGTGAATCAAATTTAGCTAAGCCCTTTTACCTGTTCAGGAATATCTACGTCAGATGTTGCTGATAGTACGGTATCTGCAATATCTGAACTGCCTTCCAATGAGGTAATTGCAATTAAGCCTGCTTCTTTAGCTGCCTTAGCAATCAAGAGTTTATCTGCATCGTTGTCGGCCATGTGAGAGGTGATCAACAGGCAAGTTCGACCCTGATTGAACAGCTTACGCTCAGCGGCTTGAGCGAGTACATCACCCGCTTCACCTGAGCAAGCAATAATCGAGGCTACCTGGTGATCTAAACGCGCTGCACGCTCTGCTTCGCTAACAGGTTCCCACTGTGCGCTAGTATCTTCAGCGGCTTCAACGATCATGCCTGCGCCAACCGTTACGTTGGTTAGACGGTCGATAATAATGAAGGCGCCCGTTGCTTTGTTTTCACCATATGGGTCAAACGCAAGTGTCTGGTTTGCATGGATCGTACACAATGCAATACTGTTAAGCTCTAGTTCGCTGGCATCCTTTTTCTCA
>NZ_LWFE01001496.1:0-1149 GCF_001635675.1 Oleiphilus sp. HI0061
GAAGCAGGTTCAAAAGTAGTGGTCGCCATAGCTGCGTGAGCATGGATTGGCTTTTCATAACCGAGTGGCGCGACATCGTCCTTACGATTTACTTTTTCCCAAAGTACCGTATTAATCAGGCCACCAATATCGATATCAGTTAACCCTGGACGCTCTCCTGCATCATATTCAGTACGCATTGCACCGTTCGTCCATAAGAGCTGCTCTTTATCACAAGCTGACCACTCTTTGTAGTTATCTGGAATCTTCAAACCCCATGGTTTAAAGGCATTATCTACACCCGTTAAGCTTAACTCTAGCTCGGGGAAGTGACGACGAATCACGTCAACCATGGTGTTATTTTCTACCCAGTCGATACCTTCTTGCGTGTACACTTCAGGTGTATAGCTTTCAGTATAGAAACGGTCTGTCATCAAACGACGAGAAGCATTCAGGATAAAGACCTGGAAAGCCGTCTCACCAAAGGCAAAGCCATCAGGACGCACTGTTTCAGCTAGCTGACCCACCAAAGCATCGATCTGCTCAATGTCATTGTTATAAACACGCTTCAATTCAGCCAAAGTTGTAGGGTCTTCAGTTAAATCCTCAAACTTGGTAATCGGATTCAAACCAATCTGGCGACGGAATTCGTTGTAACGTGGTACACCACGCTCACGGTCACGAATAATATCGATTGTTGCCAAGTCAATATCGCCAATTAACGGCATTGAAAGGTTACGCAAAAACTCAGGATAGTTGTTTAGCGTCAAGGAACCTGGGTGAGTAATGCCGAAGGAGTACCATAGACGATCGCCGCCCTGATTATCGAGAATATCTTCTGCATCGCCATCACGCGTGTCTTCAATATTGATACGCTCAGAAACAACATTTGAACCGATATCGTAGATATCTACCGCATCACGTAGTAATGGGTGCATACGATAAACCGCAACGAATTCCTCAGTCAGTACATAAGGAACATCATAGTTATTTGGTTTGCTTTGGCCAACCAAACCACCAAGGATATGGTCAATTGCGCCTGGCGTGCTTAACTGTTCAGCTTTTTCAGGATCAAATAATGCGATGGTGTTAATGAGCCAGGAATTAGGACCTTTGATATCGTCCGTCACATTTTGGATCAAATCACGTGTTTCAGGATTACGCGCGATA
>NZ_LWFE01001497.1:0-1376 GCF_001635675.1 Oleiphilus sp. HI0061
TATCAAACTCGCAGAACTCTTCATAGCCTTCAACCAGCTCGATCATTTGCTGGGTTTGTTGATGCCGGTCTCCTGAAAGCATCAACCATAGATCCTGAATTGCAGGGCCATTCAGGCAATCATCAAAATCGACAAAGTGTGCTTGGTCTTCACGCCAAAGAATATTGCCAATGTGGCAGTCGCCGTGAAGTTTAATCGGGTTGAATGGGCAGCTCTTCCATATATGTTGCATCTTATCTATCAGGTCTTGGCTTAAGGTTTCGTATGCCGGTCGAAGCGATCTGGATAGAAAGTCGTTGTCTAGCAAGAACTGTCTGCTCTTGATCGCCCAGTTTTCGATGCAAAAGTTTTGACGGTGCTTAAAGGTTTCTGCGTTACTGACCTGGTGTATTCGGCCGATGTTACAACCGATTCGGTAGAGTGTGTCGGGTATTTCAATCTCGGGTGCATATCCGCCTTGGCGCTTAAATAATGCAAAACGGAAATCTTGGTAATCGTGAAGTGTGCTGCCATTTATTAGCATCGGTGGGACGACAGATATGTCGTTTTCTAGCAAGCTTCTGGTAAATTCATGCTCTTCAAGAATGGCTTCAGTCGTCCAGCGTTGGGGGCGATAAAACTTAGCGATAATAGGCGTGCCATCTTCAATTCCTACCTGATAGACCCTGTTCTCATATGAGTTAAGGCTAAGGATGCGAGAGTCGCTAAATAGCCCGATTGACTCGACTGCGTCGAGTACGAAGTCGGGTGTAAGTTGTGCGTAAGGATGTTCGTTATCAGGTGAACTCAAGGTGTCTTGTCTCTTAGAGAATCGTCTAGGTTAAATACCGCTATTGTAGCATGGGAGGCGGCTTAGTGGCGGACTTAGTGTTGATATGCTTTCATGTGCTCTTTCAGTGCTTCCTGAGCTCGATAAAGGCGCATCTTAGTAGCACTTAGTTTTAGGTCACAGACTTCGGCCACTTCTTCGATGCGTAATTCTGCTGTGTAACGTAGGGTTAGAATTTCTCGTTCTTTAGGTGCTAATAATTGCATTGCGCTATCGAGGTCGCGTTTTGTGGTGTTGATGGTGCTTGTTCTTTCTTGGCTTGGATCATCTGTTAACATTGCTTGCAGTTCTCGGGTGCGTTTACGCTTGTCTGCAGCACTCAAGCAGGTATTCGTGGCAATTCTAGCGATCCAGGTTTTAAAACTGGAGCGACCCTCGAATTTGACTAGCGAGTGGAAAACTTTAAGCATGACTTCCTGCGATACATCATCAGCATCATCACGATTTCCGAGCATCTTCAGGCAAATATGAAAGACCAGCTTTTCGTATTTTCGAATAAGCTTTTCGTATGCACAGGTACGATAGGGCAGCTCTTCCTGTGCTTGGG
>NZ_LWFE01001498.1:0-871 GCF_001635675.1 Oleiphilus sp. HI0061
CAATTATATGGCTGTCGTATTGACGCTCGCCAACGGGGGCGAAAAAGCCATCGTTCTTTCGAATAATACAGCCAACCGGACAAACCTCTAACGACATGGCATAGTCGTTAATATCGGCATTGGTATCAGCAAGGCAGTCGCCATTCACACCAATACGTTTATGGATACCGCGACCCACGTATTCAAAGACATGCTTGTCGTCAACGTCTCGTGAGGCTCGAATACAACGGCCACAGAGTATGCAGCGGTTGTTATCTAATGCGATATCCGGGTGCGAAGCATCAACCGGGCGTGAGGGCTGTAAGTATGGGAAGTCTGATGCCTGAGACAAACCAAGGCGATAGGCGGTTGCTTGTAGTTCGCAGCGTCCACTAGCTTCGCAGATAGGACAGAGATGATTGCCTTCATGAAATAACATTCTGACCAAATCTTTGCGATAGCCTGTTACTTCCTGGCTTTCATTTTCAATAATTGCACCGTTTTCGATAGGTTGTGTGCAGGCGGCAACGACCCGGCCATTCATTTTGACAGAGCAAACTCGGCAGCTACCTTGGGGAACAAGGCCTTCAGAATCGCATAGCCGAGGAATGTAGATACCTTGTGCCTCACAGGCAGACATTATCGACTGCCCCTCAAGGGCTTCGACTTTCTTGCCGTCGATGGTAAAGCTAAGTCGCTTTTCTTCTTGGTTCATCATTTTTGCTCCCTGTCGTCATGGTCGTATCGCGGGTCAAAATAATCGATCGCCGTTTAGCGATAATACGCGATTCATTCAATGCACTTTGAATATCAAAACCTGCCTGACGACCATCCGGGTGGTCTTTTAGTAATGCCGCGTACACTAAAGGGAAGTTTTCAATTGTCGATAAAA
>NZ_LWFE01001499.1:0-1588 GCF_001635675.1 Oleiphilus sp. HI0061
ATGTACGAGTTAGTGCACCACGGAAACCCGCCATATGCGTTCCACCGTCTCGCTGTGGAATATTGTTGGTATAGCAGAAGATATTTTCCTGATAAGTGTCGTTCCACTGCATAGCGACTTCTACGCCAACCCCTGTTGCTTCATGCATAATATTAAAGTGGAACATGTCGTTTACAGTCGTTTTGTTATGATTCAAGTACTCAACAAATGACGATAAACCACCTTCAAATTCGAATAGGTCTTCTTTATCACTACGCTCGTCTTTTAAATGAATCCGTACGCCGGAATTCAAAAATGACAGTTCTCTCAAGCGCTTTGCGAGTTGATCATAGTTATACTCAGTCTGAGTGAAAGTTTCTGAACTTGGTTTGAAGGTCACCATCGTTCCCGTCGTCTCAGAATGACCCACCTCTTTAAGGGAGTAATCAGGCACGCCGTGGGTATACTCTTGCTCGTATATTTTGCCTTCTCTGCGTATCGTTAACTTAAGCTTTTCGGATAAAGCATTTACAACCGATACACCAACACCGTGCAAGCCACCAGATACTTTGTAGGAGTTATCATCGAACTTACCACCAGCGTGTAATACTGTCAGAATAACTTCGGCTGCAGAAACCCCCTCTTCCTCGTGAATCTCTGTAGGAATACCACGCCCGTTATCAGATACCGAAATTGAATTATCAAGATGGATAACAACATCAATCGTATCGCAATGACCAGCAAGCGCTTCATCGATCGAGTTATCAACAACTTCGAAAACCATATGATGAAGACCGGTACCATCATCGGTATCACCAATATACATTCCCGGTCTTTTTCTTACCGCGTCTAAGCCTTTTAGTACCTTAATACTTGAAGAATCATAGTTATTTTCAGTTTCACTCATTCAGCTTTTGCTCCTAATATTTCAGGTACTATATTTGTTTTTCTTGATAATCATATTCATGAATACGGCCATGTTCCACGTGGAACATTTTACAATCTGACCGATGCTTATCTAAATAATCTCGGGGTATCTCTCGATCTAAAACTGTACACATTACTTGTGCGTCCAACTCTAACAAATTAGAGAGAATTATATCGATATTCTTACTATCTAGCTCCGCGGCAATATCGTCTATCAAGACGAGAGTCTGCGAATCGTTTAATTCTTTTAGGCATTTTACATGAGCGATATATAAGGCAATTATCAATAACTTCTGTTGCCCACGAGATAAAAATTCACTCACATTCTTACCACTTATTCTAAGCTTAAGATCAGCCCGATGTGGTCCATACTGGGTATACTTTTTTTCTATATCTTTCGAACGATTTTGGTCTAACATTTCTGCCAGGCTTTTACTCTTATCCCAGCCTTGAAAGTATTTTAATCCTATCTCACTTTGTTCGTTTAAACCCAGTCCGGCCAATACAGTTTCGAAGGTAACTCGAAACCTATCCATAAATTCGATTCTATGCTGCGTTATTTGCTCTCCTAAGAGCGATATACGCTTATCCCATACTTTTAGTTGAAGTAGGTCTATTTTAGCAGTTCGGAGTAGACTATTCCGCTGTTTTAGACAATTAATATAATCGTTCCACAAAAAAG